>JAGNOY010000052.1 GCA_017989935.1 Chitinophagaceae bacterium | reverse complement strand
TAATTACTTCAATAATATTTTCCCACTTGACTTACTCTGCCCAGCTTCTATTTGATAAAAATAGATACCTGAAGGAAGCCCTTGATCTTTTGCATCCCATATATGTGTATGTGACCCACTCGATTCGATGCCTGAAGCCAATTGGGCTACAATATTGCCTTTTAAATCAACAATTTTTACGCGAACAAATTGAGCACTTAGTAAAGAATAAGTGATATGAATTTCCTTACTAAATGGATTCGGATAAGCATTTACAGTTTGTATGGTTTTGTCGAAATGTCCATATCCAGTAGGATAAAATAACGTATCGGCAGCTAAGATGGCTTCTATATCTACATTTTCATCTCCTGCTTGGTATAAGCTATAGAGGTAGCTATCAAATAGCATTTCATCGTCAGTATTTGTACCAGGAAGAACTGGGTTGCTTGGATTCGGTGTTTCAGGATTGTTTACAGTATTATCAAACACATGTTCTGAAAACAAATGATATCCTTGAGGAAGCTTAACCATCTTCTTAAAAGTATATTGTCCTTGCCAATGAAAGTCCCATTTAGGTATGCGAACCAAAGGAATGGTATCTGCATTTTTGTAGGCAAAATTTAAAATAGAAGCACAGGTTTTGTGACTATGAGGAAACGTCCCATACAAGGATATGTCTATAGGAACACCAGCAACAGTGGTTGGATATTTGGCTGTAGATTTCACGACGGCGTTAGCAGGAATGTAGAAGTTCCAATTTTGTAAGGCTGTTTCAAAATACATAGGTCTAATACCCGTTTCTGTTAATGGGTAAAAAAACAAATTAAGTTTAGAACTATCCATCATACCTGCAGTGCCATGTGGGATATGAATTTGAAAAGACATTTTAGCACCCGCCTTTAATCTGAAGCCAAATTTTACAGGATTCACCCCAGGTAATACTGTGGGCCCCATACCAGGCGCAAAATCTCCTATATTTATTTGCCCTTGAAAATTAAAACAACTTCCAGAATAATCATCTACAGCTAATCCTGTTGTATCTATAGTAATTACAGCATGATGAATAAGTTGCTGATTTCCTGGAATAAATTCAAATGCTCGGATATAGCGATCTTGTGTTAAATTCACTGGCACATTCACACAAATATACATATCTGATGAACTGGCATTACTTGTGAATTTAGGTAAAGCCAATACCATATCAGGGCTGCCATTTAATTGAGCGCTGCCATAAGTTGGTGGAGTAGGCGCTAAGGTTGTATCGCCAGCTAATGTGCCCTGGGCAATCCAATTGGTAATCATGGCTTTGTCGGCAGCACTCACAATTCTTTCTTTGGCATAATGTTTATATGTTGGATCGGCAGGCCAAGGGGGCATGATATTATTTTGTAAGGCAGGAGAAATAGACCCTGCCATGTTTTTTACTGCTGTATAGCTGTTTAATGAAAAACTGAGCCCTCCTTCGTGGTGACAAGAGGTGCAATTGGCTATAAAAATAGGGGCCACATCTTTATAATAGATTTGTGCCTTGATCTGAGTATTTGCGCATTGAGATAAAATAAATAAACATATGGATTTGAAGAATAAAGGGAGACTTCGTTGCATAAAATAAAGTTGGTTTGTGAATTGAATCCTTGAATATACAAACTTTCCGTTGATTTGATAAAAATCATGCATTTTTATGAATCTAGTCATGGTTTGAAAATGAAAGTAATATCAACTTTGTATCCAAATTAAAAACAAACTTATGATTACTTTCAAACACATTATTTGTCCAACTGATTTATCTACTTCTTCACAAGAATCAATTCAGTATGCAGTAAAATTAGCAGATCAAGGAACAAGTACAATACATCTTGTTCATGTATTAGATATGCCTTTTTTAATGGATCCTTATGGATTGAATTATTCTGATGTGCTGTTGACACTGAAGGCAGAGAATCGAGAAAAATTAGACCAACTTGTATTAGACCTTCAGGCTAAGTACGTGGGCTATGTATTTACTTATACAATTTTCGAGAACCATGATGCGGCTGAAAATATTATCCAAGAAGCTAAAAAACATCAAAGTGATTTAATCGTCATGGCTTCGCATGGAAGAAAGGGTTTCGATAGAATCCTAATGGGTAGTGTGGCTGAAAGTGTGATGAGAATGAGCGAGATTCCAGTGATGGTGATTAAGTCAAAACCTAATCAGGCCTAATCATAAACAAACTTATTTATTAACCTAAAAATAAACAACCCATTATGAGATCACTGATTAATTTCCCACGAACAAATTCATTTCTTCCAAGCTATTCTAGTTTCTTCGATGATTTGTTTTCTCAAGACTTTTTTTCAAAAGTAGATTTAGGTACTACAGTGCCTGCAGTAAATATTAGTGAAGGCATCAAACATTATTCAATCGAGCTTGCAGTGCCTGGCCATAAAAAGGAAGATTTTAATCTTGAATTACATGCAGATAATTCAATGACCATTAGTGCGCAAAAGGAAGAAAATTCTGAAGAACAAGAAGAACAGCTAACACACAAAGAGTTCTCGTTTTCATCATTTAGTCGCCGTTTTACATTGCCTCAAGATGCTGATAAAAGCCGCATACAAGCAGGGTATGAAAATGGTTTGCTTAAGGTGAGTATTCCTAAATTCGACACCAATGAAAAACCTTCAGAGAAAAAAACGATTCCTGTAAATTAGTCGTTGCTTGTTACCAAAGGACAACCAAGTTAATCTTTTGGTCTAACAAATTAAGCCGAGATAGATTGAAAAAATTAGCCCACACAGCTTGAGAAATCATGCAGTGTGGGCTAATAATTATTTAATTAAATCAAATTTTCAAACAAATTATTCCCTAGCTAAAGGCTTCTCTAATCTTATCAAAGAAACTCTTATCAGATTTACTTACATCAGGTTTGAAATTTGGTGAAGTTCGTAGTTTGTCTAATATTGCTTTTTCTTCACTGCTCAAATGTTGAGGCGTCCACACATTAATATTTATCAACTGATCACCCTTGTCGTAACTATTCACACTTGGAAATCCTTTACCTTTTAATCTGAGTATTTTTCCTGCTTGCGTACCTGCCGGAATTTTGATCTTTGCCTTGCCCGTAATAGTTGGCACTTCGGCTTCAATACCCATCACTACATCCGGAAAAGATAAATGCAGTTCATACAATACATTCAAGCCTTCTCGGATTAATTCTGCATGTTTTTCTTCTTCTATCACAACCAATAAGTCGCCCCATTGACCATTTCTTTCGCCAGCATTGCCCTTACCACTCACGCTCAATTGCATGCCTTCTTGGACCCCAGCTGGAATGTCTAAGCTAATTGATTCTTCGCCATATACCCTGCCTTCGCCTTTACATGATGTACACTTATTAGCTATTTGAGTACCATCTCCATTACAAGTCGGACAGGTAGCCACCGTTTGCATTTGTCCTAAAAAAGTGCTGGTTACTTTTCTTACTTGCCCACTACCTTGACAAGTAGCGCATGTTTGTATCGACGATTTGTCTTTAGCACCATTTCCCGAACAAGTTTCGCAACGGATATATTTTTTTACTTTAATGGTTTTGTGTGCGCCTTTGATAATTTCCTCATAGTTGAGTTTAATTTTCACACGCAAATTCGAACCTCTAGCTCCACCACCACGACTTCTTCCGCCGCCTCTTCCTCCTCCGCCACCAAAAAATCCATCTCCAAACACATCACCGAAATTTTCAAAAATATCTTCCATGCGCATGCCGCCAAAACCACCACCACCTGGCCCACCACCACTTGCACCACTTACGCCTGCATGGCCAAATTGATCATAGCGTTGTTTTTTTGAGGCGTCGCTGAGTACCTCATAAGCTTCTGCAGCTTCTTTAAATTTCTCTTCAGCTGCTTTGTCCCCAGGGTTTCTGTCTGGATGAAATTGCATGGCAGTTTTACGATAAGCTTTTTTAATCTCATCAGCAGAGGCACTTTTTGATACACCTAATATTTCGTAAAAATCTCTTTTCATAATGTTGTTACTTCAATTATACAGCCCAGAATACCTAGCCTATGATTTGCATTTAGTTGGGTTTACTTTTTTTAAAAAAGCCTTTAATAGCTTTCATTCATTCATTATCTGTTTTTCCTACCACCACTTTGGCGTGGCGAATTAATTTGTCATTTAAGGTATAGCCTTTATTTAATTCGTCAAGTACTTTTCCTTGCATGTCCGGATTAGGTGCTGGAATTTCGGTTACAGCTTCATGTTTTTCTACATCAAACATTTCACCAATACTATCAAAAGGTTTAAGCCCTTTGGTTTGTAAGCTATGTTTCAATTTATTAATCACCAGCATCATACCTTCCTTCAGGGCCTGCATATCTGTAGCAGTTTCCATTTGCTTTTCGGCTCTATTGGCATCATCCAATACATCAAGCATGGCCATAATTACATCTTTTCCGCCTGTTTGTATTAATTCCATTTTTTCCTTGAATGATCTTTTCTTAAAATTGTCAAATTCAGCAAAAAGTCGGGTATATTTATCCTTCCATTCATCTACCTCGCCTTGTAATTTGGCGAGATTGTCTTCTGTGGTAATTTCGTCATTCATGACATTAGTTCCTGCCACATTATCATCTGCATTCAGATTTGGCATCAATTCTTCTGCTTCTAAGGGTTCGTTTGTGTGTTCAGACATTATTTTTAAGCTATTTAGGTTTGCAAATGTACAATGTGCAAGATTTTTGCCAAGATTCCTATTTGCGACAAATTGACGGATAATAAGCTTCTTAGGTAAAATAGATTCGAGGTTCGAAATACGATGATAAGAATTTTGCCCCCAATTTTCATTCCCCTCACCTCAGATTCTTAGGCGGGGGCCCTGCACCCTACGGGCATTTGAATTCCAAGGAATTTTTTTCCAGTTTGCCAGCCTAATTGTTGTGTCAATTTTATGGAAAAGCAATCATCAAGTCCAATTTGAAAGTTTCATTCAACTAAGCTGATCAAATGATTACTTATTCAGAAAGTATAGATTTATCAAGTATACTTTCGGGTTTTTCGAAGGATGGCCCTTCATAAGATTTATATAAAGAGTCTAGTTGAAGAATATGTTGAATATCTAATTTTTGGAAAGCCCTTTTTTTATAAGTTGCAACCGTATTTGGCATATTGCCCATTTTCTCAGAAATAGATTTTATACTGCTTCCATCTCGTAAATATTCAATCACAATCATTTCTTTTGTAGATAATAAATTAAATGGATTGATTGATTTATTTGATTTAGCAGAATTAAAAATTAGAGGCAAAAACTCTGGACTAATATAAAATTTATCAGAGATTAAATTTTTGATTGCCTCAGTTAATTCTTCTTCATCGGCATTTTTATTTACAAAGCCATGTATGCCAATTTTAAATAACCTTTTTGCATACAAGGCTCCTGGGAAAGCTGTAAAAACCATCACATTTGCCTCGGGAAATAATTTTAAGTAATTATCAATCGAATCAAATGAAATGCCATCAACTAAGTTTAGATCAACTATACAATATCGAATGGACTTACTTTTCACTTCTGAAATAAAGCCTTCACAACTATCTGTTACATGAATTTCAATACTAGAATCAATGTCTCGAATAAGTTGCTTCAATCCTTTTACAACAAGTGGATGATCTTCGGCGATTAATAAGTGTTTTGAATGCATAAAAAGAAACTTAATTGCGAATATAAATAATTGCATTCGTTCCCTGACAATTTAAGTTATTGTTTAATTTAATTTCTCCATCAATGAGTTTTAAAAGTTCAGCAGTGATTTTTAAACCTATGCCATAACCCAGTAAACTCTGATCATGATCCATGGGTATAAATTGGCTTACTTTGTTTTTACTTGCCTGAATACCAACGCCATTATCACGAATTGAAATTTGATGTGCTTCATTTGAGTATGTATAGCTTATATCGATTTGGCCATTTTTTGTATTATTGATAGCATTCCCAAGCAAATTTTGAATGGCCATCGAAAGGATAAATCGATCTGATTCTATCAAAGTTTGTGCCGATACAAGATTCGTTACAGTGTTCATTTTCTTTTTATTGATTAGTTCAAATAGGTTTATTTTGGTCTTTACTATTTTATGCAAATCAATTTGCTGCATGTTTGAAGTCATGTTGCCTTCGTCTCCTTGTCTGATCCATGCCACAATATTATCAAGCAAGGATTCTAAATTTTGTGCAGAAATTTTCAAGTCTACTAAATCATCAAAATCTATGGAAGCATTATTTGCAGGTTTAGTAGCTTGTGAAAGCGCCAGATTCATATATCGAAGGGGTGTGGCTATATCATGCGAAAGCACATAAAGTAAATTCTTCTTAATATCATTTTCTTGTTTTAATTTATTTTTGGCTTCTTCGATAAGGGTATTCTTTACTTCCAAATTAACTACTGATTCTTTTAGTTCAGCTGTTTTTGATGCCACTAGGCGTTCTAATTTTTCTTTTCGATGTTGAATTCTTTGGTGCGTGAATTTGTTTAAAATATAAATAAAACAGCAGAGTCCAAGAACTGCCATTGGCCAAAAACACCCATATTCATAAAATTGCCTTGACACCATCAAGGTTAACTTTATCGATGAATAGGAAGTAGAATTAAATCCATTCTTTTTTCTGATGAATAAGGTATGCTCTCCTCCTGGTAAATTTTGAATGACTATAGGTTCAGCATTGTTTTGTAATAAGTTCCATGATGTATCATGTTCAAATTTATACTCGATATACAAATTAGATTCATCAGACCAATTAGGAGAAGATAGAAATACAGATAGTTTAAAATGAGGCTCTCGCAAGCTTATTCGATTATCTGGTCCGATTTGAATGAGGCTGTCATTTAAAATAAGTTTATCAATACTCACTGAAGAATTGTCGAAAGTAGGATGTAAACTATCAGGCTTAAACCAAACCAAGCCTTGCATACTTGGCAAAGACCAAGTACTTGAATCAAGTTGAACAGCACTCGGAAAGCAACCGCCGTTGAATTCATTTGTATGAAGTCCATCAACATGACTGTAGCGGTAATAATAAAATGTTTTTGTAGTTGGTCGATGCACAAAATCTGAAATTTGTTTCAAGCTTATGTTGAACAATCCATTATTTGAAGATAACCATAAATTCCCACGCTTGTCTTCAATAAAGGCATGCACCGTTTTTAACCCATTGTTTCTATCTAATGGAATTGAAATGGCCTTATTGTTGTTAATAGCGAAATAACCATTACCATATGTGCCTGCCAAAATCAAACCTGTAGATGTATTAAAGAGGGTTCGTACAATGGTATTATCAAGTAGTTGGGCATCTAATTGAAGTGTTTTTTTATTATATTTTAAAATGCCCTTACTCGAACCGATGTACAGAAAAGAGTCTGTTGATGTTAGTATGCAATAAACCCTTTCTATTTTTTTTCTTGTTGGATAATCTACCAACTTTACTAAACCACTATCTATTTTGTAACTAAATAATGATTTGTTTGAGGTAATATAAAATGAGTTAGAATCCTTTGGTAAAATAAAGCCAATACCAGTTCCAAAATTATCTGGTAAGTGAATTCTTCTAGTTACTTTCATCGAGGCCAGATTCAAGGATTCTAGTGTGTCAGCTATACAGTACCAGAAATTATTTTTAGCATCTACTAAAGAAGTCAATTCGTTTCTGGGAAAAAAGTTTAGATAATTTATTTTTTTATCTTGTCTAAATTCTTGAAATGGTTGAGTAGTTAGTATGGAATGATTATTTTTATAGAGGGCTTGCGTATAAAAAATATTGCTGCTGTATGGTGAAATTCTTACATCAAATTTTTTTTTGCAGAAAATGTATAAGCCATTTGAAAGAGTGCCTATCAAGAGGGTTTGGTTATTTTCGTTTATCGTAATATAATTAATTGCATCGTTGGGTATACTCGCAGAAATATTAATAAAATGCACCTTTCCTTGATTTACATGCAGTTCAAATAATTGGTTGCGTATAATTTGAAAGGCTTTACCAGATTTGTAATCCCAAAATAGTTTGTTTTCATTGAGTATATTTCCATGATTGCTTGGGGCCTCAAATGAAATTTCACTTTGGGGAAGTTTGGATATTTTTTCTTTAACAAGATCAATTTGAAAATAGTCATGTTGATTTGCTTTATAGTATAATTGATTTTTTTGTTGAAAAAAATCAATGGCAAGACTGTTAGGAATATCAATATGTTTAATAAATGAAAGATGTTGATCGTATATTAGTATACCTTTTTTATCACGTTGAATGATATACTGCATATTATCTAATGCCAGAAAAGATGTTTTATCAAATAGTTGAAGATTTTCGGGCACTAATAAATTACATATTTTTTTTAGCTGAGTTAAATTTTCAGACTTAAACAAATGAAAGGATGAAAAACCTATATGATTAAGTTCTGCTACTTGATGAATATTAACCTTGTTTCCTTGTTCATCAATCACAAATACCAAATTGTCTTCAGTAACACAATGTACTTTTTTGTCATTGAATAAGAGTAACTGTAAAATTCTGTTTTTGGATAATCCGGAGTTTAAGGCGGAATAAATTTTGCAATTTTTCCCATCAAATCTAACTAGTCCATCTTCTGTAGCTATCCATAAATAGCCGCTTGGACTAAAAACCATATCTCGAATTGAATTCTGGGGTAACCCATTTTCGCTGTTTAGATGTTGTTGTAAGAAGTAGTTTTTTTCTTGCGAAAAGCAAAAAAAAGAAGATAAAAACAATATGAGGGTAAAATATCTAAACTTGCGCACGTGTATAGTTAACCAAAAATATAAGCTTTGTAGTGAATTATTAAATTAATTTTAGTTGTAGAATAATAGTTACAAAAAATAGCTTTTTATACTACATCAATTCTTTCTTCATGGCATAATTTATGTTAGGCAATGGATTACACTTTATTCATCGAATGAGGTATAAAATTTAAATTATGCGAAAAAAACTACACTTAATTCTATTAGTATTATTTACTGCATTCAATGCATCTCATGCCCAAATTTCAGGATTTGCATTTCGGGATTTTAATGCAGATGGGGTGAAAAATTCCAATGAAACCATTGGAATACAAGGTGTCAAGGTTTTTTTATATGCGAATAATGGAGCGTTAATCGATTCAGCTGTAACAACATCCACTGGACAATATTCTTTTGTAGTAGCGCCCTCTAGCAATAAATTAAAGATACAGTTTGATAAATTGTCATTTCCACTAAATGCCAAAGAATCATTTTTCGGAGTGAATAATGGAACAGATATACAATTTGTAACTGCCCCGAATACTGCTGTCAATATTGGTTTGAACTTAGAGGGTGATTATTGCGGACAGAATCCTAAAATAGTTACACCTATTTTTATTGATGGAGCTTCGGGCACAAACACAACTGGTTTAAATGATGCCTTGTATAGTTTAAATTATTCAAACTATGGAGCCAAAACAACCGAGGCCACTAGAGCTGAAACAGGATCTGTTTGGGGTGTAGCCTATTCTAAGAAAACAAAACAATTATATACGGCATCTTTTTTAAAGCGCCATGTTGGATT
>JAGNOY010000401.1 GCA_017989935.1 Chitinophagaceae bacterium | reverse complement strand
CGTACTCGAGTGTTTTGCTCACACTCTCACTTTCATCTTCGATACTTAAATATCCTTTTTCGTGAAATTTATTGATGCCAAACAGATCAGTCTTTGCAGCCGATTTCATAGCTTTTAAAGCAAGTTCTGTATCAAAGCCACGAATCCCTTTTACATAAGCATCTAAGATTACACTCACCGCATGATAGCCAATCATACAATTTGTTTCATTGCTACTCAATTCCCAAATAGGCAATCGACCACCTTGCTCATATTGCTTTAAAAATGTTTGAATAAAATCTAAAGTTCTTCTTTTATCAATCAATGTCAACAAAGGATGTAAGCCACGATAAGTATCCCACAAAGAGAATACTGTATAATAATTAAATTTACCTTCGGTAGAATGAATTTGATCATCTCGACCACGATAACGCCCATCTACATCATTAAAAATATTCGGCGAAATCATGCTATGATAGAGTGCTGTATAAAATACTTTCTTGTCATTTTCATCATTCCCATACACCTTAATTTTTGAGAGTTCCATATCCCATGCATCCGATGCTTGATTCTTGTATAGTTCAAAATTCCATGATGCGACCTCTGACTCTAGGTTCTTCTGCGCACCTTCTTCATCTACCCCACTTATGCCAACCTTCACCATCAAGGGTAATGAACTCTTTCCAAATTGAAATAAGGCATGTTGTTGTTTATCGAAAAAGACTGGTGCTGTAGGCGATACTGATTTTACATCTTGTGCGTAGGTGACTTCAGTAAATGGTCTGGAGAAGCGTAGATAAAAAAATATTTTTTGGTTAGTAGCCCAGGCTTTTGAAAAGCGATATCCTCTGACTGTTGAGTCGTCAAGTACTTCTAAATGACTACTTAATACTTCATCGCGATGTTTTAAGTCTAGCACAATTTGTTGTGGAGCTGAGGCTGGAAATGTATAGCGATGTATACCGCAATGTAAAGTGCTAGTAAGCTCGGCTTTGATGAGCCCTTTGTCTAAAATCACTTCATAAAACCCAGCCGAGGACTTTTCATTTTTATGTGTAAAAGACGAGGCATAGTCGTAATTTTTCATGCCTACAGAAGCCGATGTGGGCATCAATAAAATATCACCATAATCACTGCAACCTGTGCCACTCAGATGGGTATGTGAAAATCCATAAATTACACTATCACTAAAATGATAACCACTGCAACCATCCCAGCTTCCATCTACCCGTGTGTCAGGACTTAACTGACAAAAGCCAAAAGGCATTGTGGCGCCAGGGAAAGTATGCCCATGACCACCAGTACCTATCATGGGATTCACATAACTAGCAGGACTTTGTGCAAAAAGACTATACGTTGCGCAAAGCAACCAAGTTAAAGAAATTTTTTTCATCGTCTAAAGATAATAGCAAGCCAGAAATTAAGCTAACATCTTTCAAGAAATTGATGCAGGATTATTTTTTGTTTGATTTCTGTGCAACAACAATAAAAAGAAAAAGAGGAACATGCAAGTACCATATTGTGTTTCAAAAAGAGGTTCTATCATCATTGTAAAAAACATCATGATGAAAAAACAAGCGTATAAAAAATCAGATTTGCGAATTTGTAAACACAAGGCACTCATGATTAGAATAAGGTAAAATAAGCCAAAAATTCCTGCTGCCATGCCTACCATTAAAAATTGATTATGAGGTAACAATACTTTGAGTTTAACGCCTGGGAAATCGCGATTAAAATAGTTAGTCATTTCGTTCATTACATCGCCTAAACCCACCCCAATCCAAAGATGTTGCTTCATACTCTGGAAGGCATAATCGTATGAAATTAATCGACCTTCATCACTGATATTAGCTTCCTTAGTTTCATTTTGCATATGCGAAATTGAGTATTTCACATAACCTACTTTATTTCGAAATGAAGTTGAAGTCATATACATCAAGATAGGCAAAACAAACATCATTAGCAACATTCCTAACCCTACCCAACGAAATTTAGGCATACGTATGAGGTGTATCATATAGAGAAGTGAAACTAAATAAAATACAACAACACCTGTTTTGGCTGACAAAATGTGCAAATAAAGAATATCAACTAAAATAATCAACACAAGAAAAAACTTGAACAGCTTAGTGTTCAATCTCGAAAGTAAATCTACCCCAAAGCAAATACTTAGCACTACCGCCAAACTAAATCTGATATGATCGTCTTCAAATGGAGTCGGAATTAAATGAGAATAACCATAAGAAATATCATAAAATTCTTTGTTTTTAAAATATGGCATAAGGCTCCAAATAATGCCGCCAAGTGTGAAACATATAAAAGCAACCCATAAGCGATCAAATTGCTTTTGAGTCCAAGGTTTGAGTCGATAAAAAGCGAAAGGAAGAATTAAAAATGGAAGTATAATTTGAATTCGCTGATTAAAAAACGCCTGATCTTCACTCCATAAACCTGTTAGAGCCATGAATAAAAAATAGCCTGTAATTAATAGTAAATGTTTTTGCCTTAAAAAGCCTTTCAATGAAGGATTTTGTTCAGTAGGAAATAAAGATATAGTAAATAGCAAGATCATACCCATACTC
This sequence comes from Chitinophagaceae bacterium, assembly GCA_017989935.1. Lineage (GTDB taxonomy): Bacteria > Bacteroidota > Bacteroidia > Chitinophagales > Chitinophagaceae > OLB11. Next base: position 50 of record JAGNOY010000401.1, on the reverse strand, counting down.
ATCAAAGCACGAGAACTATACATGCCTATAATTACAAGCAAACAAGCTAA
>JAGNOY010000400.1 GCA_017989935.1 Chitinophagaceae bacterium | reverse complement strand
TAAGATCAGTATCTTATCGTTATTCATACCCTCTGGAACGTTCTCGTTCAACCGACTTGGAAACAAGTCGGTTTCTTTTTAAGCAAAACTGTAACTTTTAGCCAATAAAATTGATCAAAAAACATTCGTTTTTGCATTTTTTCCTGATTTCTCAAGGGTCACAGTTCATAAATAATCCCCAATTTCTGCGGACAACTCTTGGGATAAAATAGGCCAACTTTGTAAGCTAAAACTTACATGAATTTAAGATTTTTGAGGATTGGTAATCCAAAGCATTAGCCCTATGATGAATACATAAGGGAACTGGATGTTTCCAGAAAACAAGAATAAGAAAATAGCGCAAGGAATGGGCAGCACGAGATCAGTAAGACGAGCACCCCGATATGAAAAAGCCCGACAGGATGTCGGGCTTTTTTATTGCCTTATGATTTTAATTTCACTTTGACTTTACAAGATTTAATGTTAAGATATATATCAATGATATATATCTTGGTTTCGGGAGGTAATTATGGAAATTGCGAAAGTATTTCAAACTGGTCGCAGTCAGGCTGTTCGCTTGCCTAAAGCCTTTCGCTTTAATGGCACGGAAGTGGCCATCAAAAGCTTCGGTCGTGGTGTATTACTCATGCCCATCGACAATCCTTGGGATGTCATGTTAGAAGCAATAAATGAGTTTGAGGTTGGATTCCAATTGGAGCGAGCTGATCAAGGCGAACAGCTCCGTGAGGAGTTCAGATGATTTACCTCTTAGACACAAATATTTGTATCTATGTCATCAACAATAAGCCTCAACAAGTTTTTGAGCGCTTTAAGCAATATCAACTCGGCCAGCTTGCGATTTCGAGTATCACGGCATCTGAGCTGGCTTTTGGTGTAGAGAAGTCTGGATCTGAACGCAATAAACAGGCGTTAAACAAGTTTTTGTCACCTTTAGAGATTCTTCCTTACGATGAACAGGCGATTTGGCATTACGCCAAATTACGCCAGAATCTTCAATCTACAGGTAAACCGATTGGCAGCTTAGATATGCTGATCGCTGCTCATGCTTTGGCATTGGATGTTGTATTAGTTACGAACAATACAAAAGAATTTGAACGAATTGATGGTCTGAAGCTAGAGAATTGGGTCTAATCGCTATATCTAGCCCGCCCTATGCAGGGCTAGAATTCGTATAAGAGATTTATGTTAAATGGATACAGCTTTTGAAAATTTTAACTTTGAATCAGAGATTTCATTTTTAATATGATAAAAACCAAAGGATAAAGAAAATTTTGATTTAGGTATGTCATAAGTGAATTTTTCAGGTGATGTAGAGGTTTTTTTATCTTGTCTTGGAACTAAAGAGTCAAGTTCAGATATTTTGAAAGCAGTTATTCTTGTTGCAAGTGAGTTTGACTCATTAGAGACTAATTTTGGTGGAGAAAAGCTATCCTATTGGCAATTTTTTAAGAGAGGTATTACGTTCAGGTTTAATGAACATCAGATACTAGATACCATTTTCATCTACGTCAAAGAGAATGAAGAATATTACCCATACCCATTTTTAGAAAATCTGATCACAGGTATTAATCACAAAAGTACGATGCAATCTGTAGCTAATTTATTTGAAACCCCCGAAAGAGAAAGTAACAGTTGGCTTAAATACAAAATATTTGATAATTATTTACATTTTGAGTTTCATAATTCATTAGAATTGAAACAAATTACAATGGGACAATATTAATACCATGTTATTAATTTTTATGTATTTTTTTAAATTTAAACCCTAGATTTGAGTCTAGGATTTTTTAATTTCGTAAAACCGCCATTATGTTAAATTTAGAACATGTTACTTTAAGTTCATAGAGGCTTTGTTGCACAAACCTATCTGTAAAGGCTTTTTCAGCGATATAATTTTCAAATGAAGAAGCCTACACATAAAATCTACCGCACAACCAATTGGCCCGCATATAACCGAGCACTCGTTCATCGCGGAAATATTGCCATTTGGTTTGATCCTGCTACGCAATGGTATGCTCCATCAAAAGGCAAAATAAGGGCGAAATCAAACCTACTCCGATGCAGCCATCCAATGCTGCTTAATGATTAAATCCTTACTCCGTCTGTCTTTACGTATGGTCACTGGCTTTGTGCAAAGTCTGATTAAACTTTGCGGATGAGCAGCTACGAATATCAGTGATATTCGTACACCACGCTTTGTAGAAGACAAAAGCATATTAATATTGCAATCAATTACCAAAAAAGTAGCGATGGGCTGCATCTACTCATAGACTCTACAGGCATGAAGTTTCTAGGTGAGGGCGAATGGAAACGCAAGAAATATGGACCTGAATATCGTCGCCAATGGCGTAAACTTCATATTGGCATAGATGCTAAAACTCTACAAATACGCGCTATTCAGCTTACAACCAATAATGTCAGTGATTCACAGGTGCTTGGTGATTTACTTAATCAGATTCCACAAGATGAGCAGATTGACTCTGTTTATACCGATGGAGCTTATGACACCAAGCAATGCCGTGAGGTCATTGCAGATCGGCAAGCGCATGCGGTGATTCCACCTAGAAAAAAATGCGAAACCTTGGAAAGATACAAAGAGCAGCTCGCTAGATC
>JAGNOY010000399.1 GCA_017989935.1 Chitinophagaceae bacterium | reverse complement strand
GATTAATTTGATGTATTTGGTGCTAACAGCCTTGTTAGCAATGAATGTATCAAGTGAAATTTTGAATGCCTTTAAGATTGTGGATTCTAGTATTAATGAATCAAGTAAAAATATCGCTAAACGAAGTGAAGCAACAATTGTAAATTTTGACATGGCCCTTGAAGATAAAAAAATTCAACAAGATCCTGTTAAGTTAAAGAAAGTGCAGGCATGTAAAGCACTTGCAGAAGAGGCTCAAAAACTTCGAACCACACTCGAAAATGATATCTTAGTCTATAAGAAAATGATTATTGATAGAGCAGGTGGAATCGATCCGGAAACAAATGATATCCTTCGTCGTGACGATTTGGATGCATCAACAGCAATCATGATTGAGCATGATAAGAAAGGCCCTGAAATGTTAGCTAAACTTCAAAAATTCAAAACTGATATCGCAGCTTTAGTGCCAATAGGTAATGAGAATTTTGAACGTTCAGCAAGAAATGAAGAACTTGAAAAGAAACTTCCACTTAATTTTGATGTTTTGCCTAGTGAAGAAAATAGAAATAATGATTGGAGTTATGGTAATTTTCATATGGTGCCTGCAGCAGGTGCTGTAACTATAATTGATAAGTATATTAATGATATCAAGAACTCTGAATCCATTGTAATGGATGAATTATGGGCTAAAGCATTTGGCGAACGTCGTCGACAAGAACAAGTGTTCACAGCCTATGATGTATTGGTTTCGCCATCTAGTAGTTATTTATTGCCTGGTGAAAAGTATACTGCATCTATCATGTTGGGAGCCTATAATGAAAAGGCTAGTAATTTAGTGATCAATGTAAATGGACGTGCAATTCCTGTTGTGAATGGCGTTGCAACGTATACATCCATTGCATCAGGTAAAGGCGAGCAAACAATTAATGTATCTGCTTCATATACTGATCCTAATGATAATTTAAGTAAGTCGATTCCTTCAAAGCCATTTAAGTATTATGTTGGAGAAGCACAAGCAACTATTTCATTAGATAAAATGAATGTATTCTATATTGGTGTTGATAATCCAATTACATTCTCTGCATCAGGTGTGCCTGCTGGTAGTTTAAATTATAGTTCTGAACTTTGTACATTAACTAAAGTAGATGGTGTAAACAAGTATATGGTTACTGTTGCAAATGGTACTGCAGGTAAAACAGCGAATATCAAATTATCTGGGAAATTAGGTGATGGTACAACCAAAGACTTTGGAACTTTCAACTATAGAATTAAAAATATTCCTCCGCCATTACCAAAGATTGCTGGTAAATCAGGAGGTACTATTGCGGCAGGTGAATTACGTGTGCAAGAAGCTATCTTTGCAAAACTTGAAAATTTTGATTTCGAAGCTAAATTCACAGTGATCTCTTTCGACGTAACTTATCAAAAGAAGCGATCGCCAGATTTAGAAATTGCATCTTCATCTACACAATATTTAACTGGTCCTAACGCTTCTAAAGCAGTTCAGGATTTGGTAACTAAAGTGAAAATTGGAGATAGAATATATTTTGAAAACATTAAAGCAGTTGGGCCTGATAAAGTAGTACGCAATATTGGCTCTGTAATTTTTACGATTAATAACTAAACATAACAACAAACTTCTACATTATGGGAGTACTTAATAAGACTAAATTGATATTTGCCAGTATACTATTTGTAGCTGGTACGTCCATCGCACAACCTGGCGGTCAGCCCCCAGTTGGTGTTGGAGATCCTAGCTCAAGCGGTGCAGGTGGTTATGTAAACTCTTCATGGAAGCCTTCTTTACGAAAAGATGGTGCCGTGGATATGATGGAACATAATAATTATCTCACTCCTTGGCAACCAATTCGTGAAGCGGATGTACTTTGGAAAAAGAGAGTATGGATGGAGATTGACACACGTCAGAAACAAAACTTTGCGTTTCGATATGCTGGTGATGAAGAAAGTGGTGGAGGTATGTATATCGAGATTTTAATAGATGCTGTAAAAAATGGAAAAATTACAGCCTTTAAAGATGATCGATTCACCATTCAAATGGATGCTGATGAGGTAATGAAAACGTTGGCTCCTCCTCCTGATACAACTTATAGAGAGCGAGTTGATGGATCTATGGAAATGATTATTGTAAAAAAGGATTGGAATCCAGAAAATATTACAAAGTATCGTTTCAAGGAGGATGTAATATTTGATAAAAATATTGGTCGCATGATTCACCGTATTATTGGCATCTCACCATATTTAGATATTCCAAATGAAGATGGATCTTATAGAGGTTCTACACCTTTGTTTTGGCTACATTATGAAGATTTACGTCCGATTAATGTGAAGTATGAAGTCTATAACCCAGAAAATGATGTATTCAGAATTACATGGGATGATTTCTTTGAAAAACGTCATTTCGCATCTTATGTGTTGAAATCATCATTTGATAATATTCTTCAAACTGATATCAATTTTAGCAAAAAGGGAATTGATCGTTTATATGAATCAGAAGAGATTAAAGAACGTTTGTTCAATAAAGAGCACGATTTATGGGTTTATTAAAATTCTAAATTGATAAAATATTAGCCATCAGAATTCTGGTGGCTTTTTTTATTCAATATACTTGCTTTGT
>JAGNOY010000398.1 GCA_017989935.1 Chitinophagaceae bacterium | reverse complement strand
TTAGAGATGGATTTGCCATGAAAGCAGCCTTAGAAAGCGGTTACAATGTATGTATCATTTCGGGAGGTAATAATGAAGGTGTGCGCATTCGATTGAGAAATTTAGGGATTACTGATATTCATTTGGCTTCGCCTGATAAGGTTGAAACGTTTAAAGAATATACCGAACTCTACGCTATAAAACCAGAAAAAGTGTTGTATATGGGCGATGACATTCCTGATTATCATGTAATGCAACTAGTGGGATTGCCTAGCTGTCCGCAAGATGCATGCCCAGAGATTAAAGCAATTTCTAAATACATTTCACACAAGAATGGTGGCAAAGGTGCCGTTCGTGATGTGATTGAACAAGTGATGAAGGTGCAAGGAAAATGGCATTTGTATTATGATGGAAAACATGATTAAGATATAGTGGTCTGTAATCAGTATATATATTCTTCTGTATTGGCTATTTTTATATTTGAACTCATGATAAATACCTTGTTCTGAATGTAGTTCCCATAAGACAAATCTTTAGCAAAGCAAAACATAAATTTATTTGGTTTATCACTTGGTAATGCTTTTAGATAGTGTTCTAAATCCGTTTTTTCTACTTGTACTCCATGTACTAAAATTAAATTGTCTTTTGTAAAATAAACCAAAATCCCATGAGATGGTTTATTTATTTTATAATACACTTTAGTAAAAGGTACAAAAGCCATATTCTTACCAATACTATCGGCATAAGAAAAATAATTTTGGGCCTCTTCATTCTTGTGCATTTTCTCGGAGCGCTTTTTTTCTTGTAATTTCATGACCTCCGGAATCACCAATCGAAGTGGTAATCGCTTGTCGATATTAAAAATCCAATTGGTAGAGATGATGCTGTTTTTTCTGTTAACTTCGGCAACAGTATCTTTTCCATCAAATTTAAAAAAGATATAAATTGGAGAATGATTGTCGACAGCTTTAATGATAGTTATGTCTGATTTTGGCAATAAAACTTCTTTGTTATTACCGCAGGAAATTAGGACAAAAAATACTGCAAAACTTAAATACTTCATTTTAAAACCTGCATTTTGTTGAATAAGGTTACACATTCCATAGCCTCTTTTACATCATGCACTCGGAGAATAGCAGCACCTTTAGTCAAGGATATTGTATTTAAAACTGTGGTTCCGTTTAAAGCTTCTTGAGCGTTAGTATTCAATAGTTTATATATCATGGATTTTCGAGATACACCTGCAAGAATTGGCAACTCTAACATTTGAAACAATTCTAATTTCTGTAAGATTTCATAATTCTGTTCTGTTGTTTTTGCAAAACCAAAACCAGGATCAAGTATCAAATCATTGATTCCGAAACTTCTTGCTTTTGCTACTTTTTCAGAAAAATACAAAATCATTTCTTTAACTACATTGTCATATTGGGTTAAGGTTTGCATGGTTTGAGGATTGCCTCTCATGTGCATCATCACATAGGGCACTTTATAGTGCACTATGGTTTCCATCATCCTTTCGTCTAAATTACCTGCAGCGATATCATTGATTAGCGCTGCACCATTTTCGATAGCTGCCTTTGCTACTTCACTCCTAAAAGTATCAATTGAAACAATAGCTTCTGGGAAATGCTTAAGTAGCAAATTGATAACTGGTACAATTCTTTCCAATTCCTCTGTCTCGGAAACAAATTCAGCATTGGGCTTACTAGAATAGGCACCTACATCAATAAAAGTAGCGCCTTCATCAAGCATGACTTCTGCCTGGTAGAGGATTTCGGTTTCTGTCTTATACTTTCCTCCATCGTAAAAAGAATTGGGTGTAACATTCAAAATCCCCATCACTTTTGGAGTTGTCAAATCGATTAAATTTCCTTTGCAATTTATGGTCATCTGTAATAGAATAGCTTGTTAGTAACGGATTTTATTTCCTTGACACAGTATTCAAAAAAATATACTATTTTTGACCCGAGGCCTAAAGGCTGAATCGTGCGGAGCAAAAAAATTTGAATACAAATATACACCAATAATGAAGAATACTTCACAAGAATATGATGCGGTCATTTCGATTTGTCGCAAATTGTTTATCAATAAAATGTCTGATTATGGGAGTGCTTGGCGCATTTTGAGGCTCCCTTCCCTGACGGACCAAATTTTTATAAAAGCACAACGCATCAGAAGTTTACAAGAAAACGAAGTTCGAAAAGTGGATGAAGATGAAACTGGAGAATTTATTGGGATTATCAATTATTCCATCATGGCACTAATTCAATTGGAACTTGGAGTGGTTGACCAGCCTGATTTGGATACTTCAAGAGCAACCGAATTGTATGACTCCAAAATAAAACTCACCAAGGAGTTAATGGAAGCCAAAAATCACGACTATGGAGAAGCATGGCGAGATATGCGTGTTAGTTCGTTGACTGATTTGATTTTGCAGAAGTTGTTGCGTGTCAAGCAAATAGAGGACAACAAAGGAAAAACTATCGTATCAGAAGGTATTGATGCTAATTATCAGGATATGATTAATTATTCCGTTTTTGCTCTTATTTTGATGGGTTTTTCATCAAATAAATAATTTAGAGCTGTCTTTTTTAAATAATCTTATTTATATTTACGTTTTATAATTATTCAAGCATGAAAAATTT
>JAGNOY010000397.1 GCA_017989935.1 Chitinophagaceae bacterium | reverse complement strand
TCAAGCTCTTTATGATCTTTATCGATGCTGAGTAACAACCCAATTTCGGGTTTATATTTTACCAAGGTGCCATCGCTTTCATCAGCTTCAATTAAGAGCCAATCGCTTTGGCCGCAAAAGGCATTTCCAATTTTACCCCCTTCTTGTAAACTTGCCAAACCAGCCCCAGTTATCAAAGAAGGACTTACGCCATTTTCGAACAAGATATGAAAAAGCATTGCAGTTGTAGTGGATTTTCCTGAAGTACCTGCAATGGCAATCGTTCTTTTACTCGCACAAATTTCAGCGAGTAATTCAGCACGAATAATGACAGGTATATTCAAGGACCTTGCCTTCATCATTTCTACATTGCTTTCTTCAATGGCTGTAGAAATAATCACAGCTTCTGTTTGCTCATTGATGCCACTTCCATCTTGTAAAAAGCAAGTAATATGTTCTTTTTCTAATTGATGTTTTACATAATCATTTACAGGATCATTAAATAATCTATCACTTCCTGAAACCTTTTTGCCATTACCGGCAAGATACTGAGCAATGGCACTCATGCCTGCTCCACCCACACCTATAAAAAAGAAATTTGATTTATCTAAAACTGAGCTCATGAACCTTCATTTAAAATTGATAATTATTTGCCTTCGAACAAAAGAAACTTAGATTCTTTATTCAGCATTTCAAGTGCAATGGAAGTAGGCATTTCTTGATCGGCTGTTAAAACAAAATCTGAGATTGACTTCACCAATTCAGCAGCCGGAGCCCCCATGGGAATGCTTGAACCAATTTGATTAATCATGGTAATTTCTTGTTCCTTCACGGCTTGAATAGTTTTCCAAACTTCACTAGACACATATAATTGTTGTGAAAGATTATGTTCGAATTCGGCGCGAATACTTTGTACCATCGCTAATTGCAAATCTTGTGCGGTAGAATCTTTTGTGTAAAATCTACTAATCATACTATTTGGATGCATTCGTTCGATAAAAATGGCTAGTCTTTCATAAGCCTGCATGCGCATTTGAAGTGAGGCGGATGAATTTTGTTGAAAAATAGCTAATTGCTTACGCTGAATTTCTGTGACTAAAAATTTTTGTACAATCAAATAGGTTGCTATTAACACCACCACAGCTGGAATTGTATATTTGAGAATGTCCAGTATTTGTTCTTGCATATGATTTTTTTCTTAAATAAGGGCGTAAATATACATAGAATATAATGTTTAGGTATATTTAGCGTTTAAGATTGAAAGATAAATTAAAAAGTTTGTCTTGATTCACTAGACTCCTTTATGCAAAACCAATATATTCAAAGTTTAAATTACAAAATGAAATATAAATTCGTATTCACTTCACTTAAATATGCCTTACTTTTATTGATATTCTTTCTTTCAAACGTCACAGTATCTTCTGCAACCATAGCCAACTATACAGGTGTGTATCAATATAACAAAGGTCTCAATAAAGCGAATGCAGCTTTATATGTATTACAATTCACAGAAGATAGTGCTTTCTTTTACTTAAATGGCATTTCAGGGATGCCAGATTTTTTTACTACAGAAATCAGAGGCTTTCTAAAAATTGATGGGTTAAATGGCACATTTACCTCTAAAGATTCTTGTCAACTCGCACTCGAATTCAAAAATGGCCAAGTGAATATTACCCAAGACCTAAACTGCAAACTTGATTTTCCGGTGAATGGGAAATACAAGAAAACTTCAAATACAGCAAAAAAGAATTCGACATTTTTAATTAGCTATACTGAAAAGCCAGCGATTTTAAAATCAGATAGTGTGCATTGTTATGAAGCGCCCAGTTATGGTTCAAATATTATTTTTACTGTAACTAAAAATTCCAATATTAAAATCATTGATGAGTATAGAGATTTTTATTTAATCGAAGATAAATCAAAGGCAAGTCAATTTTTATGGATCCCAAAAAGTAGCTTGAGTGCTGCAAGAAAAAAATGAAACAATTTATCCTTGGTCTTTTAAAATACATTTCTTTGCCCCTTGCTATTCTTTATGGAATTGTAGTGAGTTTGCGCAACTGGTTTTATGATTTTAAAATATTCTCGTCTATTGCTTTTGATTTACCCGTCATCTGTGTGGGTAATATCACTGTAGGTGGCACTGGTAAAAGTCCACATATCGAATACCTGATTGAACAATTTTCACATGAATACAGACTCGCTACCCTAAGCAGAGGATATAGAAGGCACAGTCGTGGATTTAGATTAGCCAATGCAGAAAGTGATGCCCGAGAAATTGGTGATGAACCATTTCAATTTAAGTTTAAGTATCCTCATGTAGAGGTTTGTGTTGCCGAAGAACGTATGACTGCTATACCACAATTGTTGCAGCAAAAACCATTTTTACAAACCATTCTTTTAGATGATGCCTTTCAACATCGAACAGTCAGAGCAGGCATGAATATTTTGCTTACAGATTATCATCGTTTGTATACAAGAGATTATATCATGCCCTTTGGTTTACTTCGTGAAAGTAAAAGCGCTGCAAAAAGAGCTGATATCATTATCGTGACTAAATGCGATCCATCATTAAGTATAGAAGAAAAACAAAAGCTAACAAACGAGATTGCTCCACTTCCCCATCAAACTTTATATTTCTCTTGTAT
>JAGNOY010000051.1 GCA_017989935.1 Chitinophagaceae bacterium | reverse complement strand
ATAAGGTAGCTAAAATGTAAAAACGATTTAGTTGCAACTTACTAAGTACTGCCACTAATTTCAAGTTAGATTAATAGATGCTTGCCTTCAATAAACAATCGCTATAAAATAGAACATAAAAGGTATTTGCTTAGTTAGCCCACTGTGTAAATAATCAAATAAATTTTTGGACAATGCTAAATAGATTACATGAATGATGCAATACATTTTTTTGGTGAATGAGAATCGGTTAAACCGAGATTTTAAAGGAATACGAAGTGAGTTGTTGTTAATAAAGCCTAAAAAGGATTTTCTCCAAGCCCTGGTGTAAAAAATCTTGATGAAGTCATTTGCTTGGGGATTGGATTTTCATTTTGGCGTATTGAATGATTGCAAAATTTGAATTAAAAAGTATTCAACAATTTAAGTTCGTTACGATATAAAATAACCTTCTTGTCATTTTCAAGTTGTTTTAATAAGCGCGAAATTACAACCCTTGATGTGGCTAGGTCATCAGCAATTTTATAATGCGATAATTTTAAAACAGCTGAGCCGGTTAACCTTCTTTTTTCTTGTAAATAGTTAATCAATCTTTCATCGAGCTTTTTAAATGCAATACTTTCAATGCTCTTTAACAGCTCTAGGAAACGTACATTAAAGCTTTGCATAATATAGGCCTTCCATGAAGGATACTTGCACAACCATTCATCTAACTTGCTATGAGGTATGGCGATAAGCGCCACCTCGTCTTCAGCAATTGCTTTAATTTCGCTGAGCTTCGATTCCATACAACAACTGTAAGCCATACTGCAACTATCATTTGCAGATAAATAATAAAGCAATATTTCTTTTCCGTCATCATCTCTTTTAAACACTTTGATAATTCCCTTGGTAACAAAGGGCATCATTTTAAGCTGTTTTCCGTAAGTAATAATTTCATCGCCTTCCTTGAATTCCATAACTGTTAACGCTGCGAATTCTTCCTGAAGCTTTTGCTCAAAATTTAAAATAATATTGTAATCCATTTAATGCAAGCATTAGACTACAATACTACAATTTTTTCTTGACCTTATAGTGTTGCATAAGCAAAACATGATACATGTTTTGCAAGTATGATTTTTTTATCTCGTTTATTTAATCATATCAGCCTTTTCTGGTCTAATTAACTTGCATGAAAATTAGTGCACTATACAAGAAATTTGTAACTACAATTAAAAATGAAAATTGAGTATAAAATTATAGTTAGTCATATCCACCTTATTAAATAGAGTTTTGGGCTGTTCTTCCCGGGTGGCATTGATTTTATGAGCAAGTAAAAATTGGGCATCTAAACCCTGCAAAAAATTACTGAATTTATATCGGATATCTAAATTGATTTGCCCATACGATGGCATCCCATATTTATTTAATCGATAATTAGTAATTTCTGGTAAATCAACATATCCAACAGACAAATTCGTCTTTAATTTTATTGATGGAAAAAGATAATTCAATCGAACTACATAAGCATGCACATCGCCAAATCCCTCATTCCGTTCACGGGGCATAAAAGTAAAAAACGGATCTCGACCCCACTCTCGTGGCATTAAATACCGACCAGTTGAGGTAATTCTATTATAATTAAAACTTGCTTCTAGCTTTCTATTTATAAGTGCAATTTTAGCACCATAGGTAAAAGCTTTTGCATTTTTATTGATATAAGTTTTTGTAGCCTCTATATTACCGCCATCATTTACAGCAGTTTGAAAAATCCCTTGAATCCCTATCAAAAGTTTAGACTTGTTCTTCATAGTATACGTATACTCAGATTGAAGAATGCTGGTATTAAAAATATTTTCTGCATATTGATTCCAGCATTGCAGCTTCAAATTTGTGTTTACTTGATGAGTCAAGCCCAGAATACCAACAAAACGACTTGATACATGATTCTTATAATTAGATTTAGATCCATCAATGTTTACGCCTGTTGAATAAATGCCAATTGATTCGCCAATATTGTAATATTCTAAAGTACTTCGAGGTGAGATTTTGTTAAGTACCCCTCCTTCAATTTTAGTATGCTTGATTGACTTAATTTCTGCCCAAATACCCATGACTTCTGTAGGTCGCATTCTACCATCTTGTAAATTAATAAAGGGTGTATTGATTAATTGTCTGCCTAAAGTAACATGAGATGATTTGAAATTATATTTTAGGTATAATTCTTCAAGGCGACTTAAATTGACTCGATTACTTGGATTCGGAATTTCAAACAAAGCTAATTCATAACGGTTTAATTGATTGCTACTAGAATCGGGCTTTGAAAAATCAGATGATGCCATATTAAAGACATAAAACCCACTGACCCCAAATTGAACATGATGAAAATTAGCGGTTTCAAATTTCAAACCTCCACCTATAGCATTGGCATAATAATCTGTAAGTTGATTGGCATTGTTAGTTGCCATGGAAAATGACCGAAAATGTCCACTGAAATGTCCATGCTTAAATGCACTTAATATAGAAGTACTATCTATGAATTCTTTTGATTTTTTGCCTTTCCAAGTCTCTGGCTTCTCCAAAAGTTCTTGATGTTGTGCGTATAAGTTTGATTCTAACATGAATAACAAGCATATTAAGAATTGTAAAGGCTTATGCACTAAGTAATTTTTTTATTGAGGTGCAAAGCTAATGATTTGCTTTGTTGTTTTAGGCTACATTTGTTACAATAGCATCTATTTAAATTAACTATTAATTCATTTCAAGTTTAGTATAGAGTCATAGTCGAACTGATGGTTTTTCAACGTTGAATCAGTAAAAATTATTCTCGTGGTTTTGCCAAAACTACCTTGTTGTTGCTAATAAAAAAGATGAAACTTTCAATTCTTCATTCGCCTTCTTTATGTATTCTTGTGAAACAATTTCTTTAGAGGTATTCTTAAGCTACGAATCAATAGCCGGACTTGTAAAGCAATATAGACTTCTGAACAATGCCAAGAGCAAAAAAATAACCAGCCCAATTTATTACTTAAATACGGGTCATAAAATCTTCATTATTATGATTTGCCATTTCACCCATGATTAATGTGGTAGTTTATCTTTAATATAGCCATAAATAAATGTCCCTAAAATTGAAGACAGAAATACAACAGCCATCATTAAAAATCCATATCCAATATTCACCACCATAGGACCAGGGCAAGCACCACTTAATGCCCATCCCAAGCCAAAGATAGTTCCACCAAACAGATATCTGATCACTGATTTTTCTTTCGGATGAAACAATATTTCATTTCCTTCGAAATCACGAATTCGATACTTCTTAATGACTTGTACCCCCAAAACGCCTAATACCACAGCCGTGCCAATAATTCCATACATATGAAAAGACTGAAAACGAAACATTTCTTGAATTCGATACCACGAGATGGCTTGCGATTTTGACATTACAATACCGAATATAATACCAACTATTAAAAACTTAATAAATTTCATATATCTAAAAAATTAAAGGGAATATTAAATGAGTCATGGCTAAACCACCAATAAAAAAACCTACCACTGCAACAAGTGAAGGTATTTGCAAATCAGACAACCCACTGATAGCATGCCCAGAGGTACAACCACCTGCATAACGCGATCCGAAGCCAACCATTACACCTCCTAATACAAGTATTAATACATTTTTTAGAGAAATAAATTCAACACTAAATAATTCTTCAGGCAACATTGATTTGGGTGTAGCGAACCCGAGCTTTGCTAAATCTTGTATGGTAGATTGAGCAATTTGTATCGGTTCGTCATTTGTCAAGAAATGCTTTGAAATAAAGCCACCAAGAATAGCTCCCAATAAAAACACTAAATTCCATGTTTGTGTTTTCCAATTGAAATCAAAAAAACTAACCTTTTTACCTAAGCCAACTGCCGAGCAGATGGTTCTTAAATTAGAAGAAAAGCCAAACGACTTGCCAAAAAAAAGCAAAGCAAACATGATGCTTACAATCACCATACCTGAAAACCACCACGACCATGGCTGCAAAATAAATTCAATCATAAATAGATTAGTTTAAGTGAAACGAGATGATAGGTTTAAATAAATGATTGATTAACTTGCCTGTGACTGTTTGATGTAAGAAACTACCTTTACCATGTGTGCCAATACATACCAAATCCATCTCATGCATTAAGTTAAAATGAATCACCCCGGCTTCAATATCTAAATCACTTAACATATGACACTCATAATTTGATATATTATTGAGTTGAGCCCAACTTTGCATATTCAAATTGCATTGATGTGTTTCAACCACTTTATCGCCTGTAATAATTTGCAATAAATGAACCTTAGCATCGAATGATAGAATGATTTTATGAATCAGACTAAGATTTTCTACATTGGGTTGATTAAAATTGTGCACTAACAGTACGTTTCGAATAATTAAATCAGAACGGTCACACATGAGCGACAACACAGGTACGCTTGATTTTTGCGCGAGTACTTGAGACTCAGAAGCTGAAAGCTTTTCTCCTAAACCCCATTTACCTTTTGTGCCAGTAACTATTAAATCTGCCTGAATGCTCTCTGCAAACTGAACAACAGAATCAGATACCTTACCTAACAAAAATTTAGTTTGTATTTCGGGGCCATACAATGTTTTCAAATTTTCTAATTTTCTTTCGGCTATTTCCTTTTGTTTTTCAAGATAACCTTTATCAATTTCGCCACAAGTTTGCAAATTTCCATTGGCATCTAAATATACAGTGTCAGGCACAGCTAAAACATGCGCAAAATAAATTTCTACGTTCATTTTTTCTGCTAACTTTTTCACCATCAAATAGGCAAATTCTGCTTGCACAGAAAAGTCAGTAGGAATTAAAATTTTAATGCTTTCCATTCTAGGCAATTTAACAAGTTATGTTTTCCCAAGCACCTAGGTTTTCCATAGGCATTTGCAAACCCGAATCTTTCAAAATGGCAATAGCTTGATTTACGCGATTTCCACTTCTGCAAACAAGCTTTATAGCATCAAATTGCTTCAAGGTATCAAGATGAGACGTTAATTCGCTTAGAGGCATTAACGTTGTACAAGGTGCATGACCTTCATTCCATTCTTCTTGTGTTCTTACATCAATTGTAATTTGTTTCATTATTTTATCATTTAGCCTACAAACTTAGTTTGACTTAAATCTTATATCGGTTACAATTGTTACATTGAATCTTTGTTTTAATAATAAAACCCCTTCATATAATACAACTAACTAAGCTTTACCTGTTAAAATCTTATTCCAATATAACCAAGGTAATATTTTTGTTTTCAACATCCACATGGACCATCTTGGTTTAGTTTGATCAAATGGAAATGTCATGGTTGGTGTATTGGAATAATCAAACTCAGCCAACATGAGTTTTCCATACTTGGTAGGAATTGGGCAGGCACTATATCCAGTGTAAGTTGCATTCAACGGAGACTTGTTTAAGAAAGATAATAAATTTTCAACCACTACCGGAGCTTGTTTGCGAATAGCAGCACCCGTTTTGCTGCAAGGAGCGTTTGTACAATCACCTAAGGCAAATACATTCGGGAATCTGCTATGTTGCATCGTGTTCTTATTGATTTCGACATAACCATATAAATTATTTGTATCGCTTAATGGACTATTTTTGATAAAATCAGGTGCTGATTGTGGAGGCACAGCATGGCATAAATC
The DNA here is from genome assembly GCA_017989935.1 of Chitinophagaceae bacterium. Classification (GTDB taxonomy): domain Bacteria; phylum Bacteroidota; class Bacteroidia; order Chitinophagales; family Chitinophagaceae; genus OLB11. The sequence goes on along the minus strand of JAGNOY010000051.1, from coordinate 3,964 downwards.
AAACTTTAAGGTCACTCGTTTGGTTTCAGCGGCATCATCTGAAACAGTTACACCATAGCAACCCGCAAACGATGTATCCTTGATATTTTTACTTTCTTCCTTTGTTTCAAATGTGACTGTTTGATTTGCATTATCAACTTCTACAACGTTCACCCCAAAATGTGTTTTAATATTTCCATCTTTCACAACTTGAGTTAAAGTTTCAGCATACTCTTTAACACCGAATATTGCAGCCGCGCCAGACAAATAATGTACATGGCATTTATCTAGTATTCCTTTCTTACGCCAATAGTCCACCGCTAAATACATGATTTTATGAGGAGCTCCTCCACATTTAATTGGTGAGGTAGGATTTGTAAAAATGGCTGTTCCTCCTTTAAAGTTTTTTATCATTTCCCATGTATAGGGCGCAGCATGAAAGTCGTAATTGCAGCTCACATTATTTTTTCCAATAGATTGTTTCAGGCCCTTGATTTTATCCCAATCTAATTGAATACCCGGACATACCACTAATGCATCATAATTTACTTGAGTGCCATTACTTAACACCACGTTGTTTTGTTCTGGTAAAAACGAACTCACTGAATCTTTTATCCAATGGGCCCCTTTAGGTATATAATCGGACTGATTCTTTTCAGTATCCTTGATATTAAATATACCAGCTCCGACTAAGGTCCAGGCTGGCTGATAATAATGTTTACTAGAAGGGTCAATAATAGTAATATGAAGATGCTGATTTTTCTTAAGTAATTGCGATGCAACAGAAAGACCTGCATTTCCACCACCCACGATTACAATGTTTGATTTTGACATAATTTGATTTTTATTGATTAAAACAACTCAAATTCACCTTTAGCCAATCAAAACGAATTTTCTGCTAAAGATGAATTTAGTGTCTACTAGAATGTTGTTAGGCTAATACTTTACTTTGACAAACAAAATTTGTTTTCGGTACATCTGTTTGAGCAATGGCTTTAAAACCACCTTCCACTTCCGTAAAATTTCGATATCCACGAGCAAGTAAAATAGATGCTGCAATCATGCTTCTGTATCCACTTTGACAATGCAAATAAAAATGTTCTTGATTGTCGATTGAATGTATCCAATCGTTTATTTGAGCCAAGGGTTTGCTGTAGGCTTCATCAACATGTTCAGCAGCATATTCAGTTTCTTTACGAACATCAATTACCTTTAATTCTTTTGGTTTAAATTCAATGGCAAACTGAGTTGCAGTAATTCTGTTTACTTGATCTGTTTCTTTACCTGATTCTTTCCATGCAGTATAACCACCTTTTAGATATCCAACTACATGATCAAATCCAACACGGGTCAAACGTGTAATCACTTCTTCTTCCATGCCTTCTGCAGTAACTAGTAAAATACTTTGATTCACATCACCAATCATGGCACCAACCCAAGGCGCAAAATCGCCCTGAATACTAATATTAATACTTTGAGGAACAAATCCTTTGGCAAATTCACTTGGATCTCTGGTGTCTAAAATTAACGCACCGCTTGTTTCTGCTGCTACTTCAAATTCAACAGGCGACAAGGCAACCATTCCTTTTTCGAATACAGATTCAAAACTTTCATACCCTTTTTTATTCATGGCTACATTCATGCCGAAATAAGCAGGCGGAGGTGTTAAGCCATCTAACACAGCAACTATAAAAGCCTCTTTATTGGGTTGATTTAATGCGTAGTTCATTTTCTTTTGGTTGCCTAAAGTATCCACTGTTTCTTTCATCATGTTTTTGCCACATGCACTGCCCGCTCCGTGCGCAGGATACACGATCACATCGTCAGACAAAGGCATGATCTTATTCATCAAGCTATCGTACAACAAGCCTGCTAAATCTTCTTGAGTCATATTTGCGGCTTTTTGTGCAAGATCTGGTCGACCAACATCACCTAAAAATAGCGTGTCTCCACTAAATAAAGCAATATCCTTCCCCGTTTCATCTTTTAATAAAAAGCATGAACTTTCCATTGTATGTCCAGGTGTGTGTAATACTTTAATTGTCGCATGGCCTACTTTAAATTCCTGGCCATCTGCAGCACTTACACAATCAAATTCGCATGTCGCATTTGGACCATACACAATTTCTGCACCTGTTTTCTTACTTAAATCTATATGACCACTCACAAAATCAGCATGAAAATGTGTTTCAAACACATATTTTATTTTCACCCCATCTTTTATCATTCGATCAATATAAGGTTTTGTTTCACGTAAGGGATCAATGATGGCTGCTTCGCCATTACTTGAAATATAATAAGCACCTTGTGCTAAACATCCTGTGTAGATTTGCTCTACTTGCATTGTATTTGACTGACTCATTTTTGTTGTTTTGTTATTTTTAGAATAACGAAGATAAAAATGCTAAACAAAAGTTTAGGTTACATTTGTTACATTCGCCTTACTGTATTAAAAGGTAAAAAAATGGTTTTGCTGTTTTACAAATTTCTTTTTGCTAAATACCAATCAACCATCTCTAAATCGCTTTTCTTTCTTTCAAGCAAAGTTTCTACGGTTTTTGGTGCGGGCACTATTACTTTTTCTCCTGCCTTCCAATTCAATGGCATGGCACACTTGTGCTCGTCTGAAGTTTGAAGTGCTATTAAGGTACGCTTTATCTCTTCCATATTTCGTCCTACATTCAATGGGTAATACAATACCAATCTTACTTTGCCCAAAGGGTCGATAATAAAAACAGCTCTCACAGCAGCAGTTTCACTTTCACCTGGTTGCAACATACCATAGAGTGTGGCGATCTTCATATCAATATCGGCGATGATAGGAAACTCAAACAATACACCCGTTTTTTCGTACACAGCATTTACCCAAGCAATATGTGCATGAATGCTATCAATACTCAATCCAATAAGCTTAGTTTGATGTGCTTTAAAAAAATCTTTTTCCAAGGCAAATCCTGTCATTTCGGTGGTGCACACTGGTGTAAAATCAGCAGGATGAGAAAACAAAATCACCCAATGATCTTTGTTGTATTCATTGAGGGTTAAAGTTCCGATAGTGGTTACTGCAGTAAAATCTGGCGCCTGATCTCCAATTCTTGGCATTTGATAAGTCAATTCTTGTTCCATGTGATTTATGATTTAATTGTTTAAAAATACGATGTTTATTTGGGCGGCACACACGCTATTCGTTTCAAGTCCGTTCACGCCAAAGCGCGTGATCCGGGCTTTTCACTGCTATCGTTGCCGCAATGCCCTTCATGTGGCGTTACTTTATCATGTTCTAATCTACTTCAGCCAACAAGTAGTCTTCGGATAATTTTTCGTTGGAATTGGTTTTATTTGCCCACAATTTGTTGCAGGTTCATCCAAGAACCTCCATTCAAAATATGGGTAATACCATTTTTCTCTAATATGGCTTTTGCTTGACTGCTTCTGCTTCCTGATCTACAAAATACGATGATAGATTTTTGACCTTTGAACTTTGCAATTTGTTGTTGAAGCTGATCGAGTGGAATATTTATAGCTGCTTTTACACTACCTGCAACAAACTCTGCTGGTGTGCGCACATCAACTAACATAGCTCCTTGACTAATTGCCTGTGTAAGCTCAGACTGACTTGCTTGGGCCACAGAATTTTTAAATACACTCGTCATACCAACTACAACAACCAATAACAAAGCCCACATTGAATTTTTCATATATTTTAATTTAAAAGTTAATTCATTCATCGCACTATTTATTTATACTCAAAACATTTTTTGTTGCTTGTATTGCGGCAACGATAGAAGCGAAAAGCCCACATCCCGAAAGGCTTCACGATTGTTCAACACTTCTAGAATGATGATAGCCGATTCGGGAGAGGACTTGCAGCGAATAGCGTGTGTGCCGCCCAATTTGTTTAAGACCTCGAACTATCTATTTCAATATCGTTTCTTTTAGGATAATATAAATACCCATGACCAAGACAAACCAACCAAATGCAGGT
>JAGNOY010000396.1 GCA_017989935.1 Chitinophagaceae bacterium | reverse complement strand
CACCATTGTTTGAAATTAATCCATTGAGCTTGTTGAAGAGAAGCAATATTATTTAAGATATCTTCATCATAACGCTTGTCGCCATTTAAGCCAATTAAACAAGTATCAATATCATTTGAATGCAATTGATTACGTAATAAAAATCTACTTAATTCTTGTTCAGCCTCTCCTTGATTGCACATACAAAAATCTTTGAGCTTTGCATAGCTATGTGTTGTTTGCTTATTGGAAAGAACAAATAAATTGGCCCCTTCTCCAGCTAGGGTGCCTTCAGTTTTAGTATAAAAGTGTTCATGCTCTTTTTTGAAAGTGCCAAATCTCGAAATAATGGCTAATGAATCTTTAGTCAATTCATCAATTCCCCCACAAAGGATATTAATTTCTTCTTGATTTGATTCTGCAATCCACATCATAGCATCTTGTAAAGAACTCTCAAAAGAATAACCACGATGTACAAAAGTGAAATTGTGACCATGACAATTTAGTAAAAGAGCAATTTGACCGCTTACTGTATTGTGTGTGGATTGTATGAAGGCAGTAGGAGAAAGCATACTTTCATCTTGCTGTAATAACTTCCCTAGAAAATTTTCTGTATCTGCTAAGCACCCATAGGCAGTGCCAAGTGTTATAATGTCTGGTTTTTCTAATTCACAATCATTTAAGGCTTGTTTAGCTGTTGCAATTCCCATTCTTACAACTTTACTCATTCTGCGAAGCTGCATGGGCGGTATTAAAGTTGCATACTGAGGTTCAACACAAACCATAGGATGAAGTTTAGAATCGTCGAATAGATCTTCCTGACTTCGTGGATTAAATGCTTGTGCAGAAATTGAGCCTATGCCATTGATAAATATATCCATGAGTGATTAGCCTTTACTGATAATTAGTGATGAACAATTTCCTCCGAACCCAAATGAGTTACTCATGACATGTTGAATGGGTATATTTTCTTCAAGATCCTTAACCACATCAAAATTTAATCCTTCAATTCTATCCTGATATCTTAATGTAGGAAAAATTATGCTGTGTTTGATGGCTAGGCATGAATAAACAGCTTCGAGCCCACCACATGCCCCTAAAGTGTGACCAGTATATGCTTTTGTTGAACTAATTTTTGGGATATTCTTTTCAAAAAGTCTTTGAATTGCCATGCCTTCACTAGAATCATTGTTTCCAGTTCCTGTGCCATGCGCATTAATATAATCTATCTCAGAGGTGTTTAGGCCACTCATATTCAGTGCTTTTTGCATGGCTAAAAAATTACCATGACCTTCTGCCGAAGAAGCAGTTTGATGAAAAGCATCATTGGTATTGGCATAGCCAGCTAAATGGCCATAAACTGTCAGGTTGAATTGTTGTTTGATTTTATCGCTGACCAATACTAGGTAGCCAGCACCTTCTCCTAAATTTAGACCTTTGCGGTTTTGATCAAAGGGTTTTGAAGGTTCAGGATCAAGTATCATCAAGGTGTTAAACCCATTTAGTGTGAAGCGGCATAAGGCATCAGCGCCTCCAGCAATGGCAATATCTATATGACCATGTTTAATTAATCTTGCGGCATGTATCATAGTATTTGCAGAAGATGAGCAAGCGGTGCTGATTGTGGTCACTATGCCATTAATTTTTAGATGGTCGGCAACTAATTGAGTAATGCTACCACATTCATGATGGATGACTTCGCGTAAATGGCCACTTTTAGGGTCGTTTAAAAAATCGGTATAAAAAAATTCACTTGTATCCATGCCTCCAACTGTGTTCCCTGAAATAAAACCAATCTTAAATTGTTCAAAGCTTAGTCCATTTTTCTCTGCATCTTGCATGGCTTCCATGGCAGCGATTGCACTTAAGTAGGTGGTTCTGGGAAGTTCGGGCTTCATGCCGCTAAGTTTCGCTAAATTTTCATTTGATTCTTTGATTTCACATACTGGCAAGTCGTTTTTGTGCAGCGTATGTAAAAATTCAGGATAGCCTACACCACTTTTTAATTCTTTAAGTGATTTTAGGTTAGATGTTACATTCATGCCAATGGAAGAAATAGCACCCAATCCGCAGATCCAAACTTTATTTGATGATGTTGACAAAAAAAATAATTAAGTGGTCAAAGTTACTTATTTCTTCACGAATTTGAATCAATCATCTCGAATGATACAGATATATTTGAGATGGATAATTTTATGATAAATAAGCTTTTTCTAGAATATCTAAACTAACTTGAGGTTGATTGATTGCAGATTTGTTTAAGTGAAACATACAAATATCATATTGGGTGCCATCAAATTCTACATAGCCACTGAGTAAGGTATGAATTTCATTTCTAGCTTCAATGACTTTGATATATTCGTACTGCTTGTCGAGTTGATAGTGGTCTGCAATAAAAAATGAATTTTCTCCTTTGAATTGATGTCTAATAGATATTTCACCTAAAACAATATTGGGTAAAGTGTAAACAAATAAAGCAGGACTAGCTATATCTACAATAGTTTGACTGTAAGCCTTGTCTGTTGCTAAAGATGAAGATTTATTTTGAAAGATTAAGCCTTTTTGGTAAGGTGAGATTTGATCTAACTGTTGATTTTTTAATAGAAACTCAGCAGCAAGAAAACCGAACTTGCTCAAGGTATCCATTTT
>JAGNOY010000395.1 GCA_017989935.1 Chitinophagaceae bacterium | reverse complement strand
TACAGCAGTTGATAATGGCGATATACCCAATGTATATCAATGGCGTTTTGGGGATGGCAATGTAAGCAATGTAAAAAATCCAACACATGTGTATGCAGTACAAGGACCCTATACAGTGACACTGTATACTTTAAAGAGTGGGTGTATTGACTCAGCAAAAATCAATATTAACACAGCACATCCTATTAATGCAGCTTTTTCAGCCAATGGAAATAAACCCGATTCAGCATGTATTGGCACAGCTATCGATGTAGATGCTTTTCTTTCTCAGCCCAATGGCTTTTTAACTTATGCATGGGATTGGGGAGATGGAAATACTACTAACACAGGATTCAGTACAAGCTCACATAATTATAGCTCACCTGGAATTTATACTATTTTACTAACCGTAACTGACACCTTGGGTTGTACAGATACTATGACACGAGCTGTATTTATAGATGATGCACCATATGTTTCTTTCACAACTTCCGATAATGAAATTTGTGTAGGGGAATCTATTTTCTTTAAGGATACAGTAGCTCCATTTACATCCTCATTTCAATGGGATTTTCAAGATGGTACTTTTGTGAATAACGTACATAACCCAATTCGAACTTTTGATTTACCTGGCAGTGTGGTTGTTACCCTGACTGGATTTTATAAAGTTTGCCCACCCACTACTCACACCGAAAACATCTTAATTCATGCATTTCCAACAGTTAATTTAGGTGAAGATACCATGATGTGCCCGGGATTGACAGGCTCATTATTATTAACTGCAAATTCATCACCTGCCGCATCATTTGCATGGAACACGCAAGAAACAACAAATTCGATTTTAGTTACCCAGCCTGGGCATTATTGGGTAAAGGCTTCAGAGGGTGATTGTGCAACTACTGATAGTATTTGGGTTAAACAAGATTGCTACTTAAATATTCCCAATTCTTTTTCACCCAATGGCGATGGCCGAAACGATTATTTTCTACCTAGGGAATTACTTAGTAGTGGAGTGGCGGTTTTTCATATGAATATTTATAACCGATGGGGAGAAAATATTTTTAATACTACAAAAATTGATGGTCGAGGTTGGGATGGAAAATACAATGAGGTATTACAACCACTTGGCGTTTACGTTTATGTGATTGATGTGGTGTTCAAACAAGGTGTAAAAAAGAGTTTTACAGGCAATGTAACATTAGTTCGATAGTTCATTAAATTAATCCTTCAATAAACAAGCTTGCTTTTTGTAATCGTGTTTCATGCTTTCCATCTACGATTATAAATGGTTTGGATTGATGAATTAATAACTCAAGATACCATCTGAAGAAAAAATACCTGAATTTCTCTTCGGGATGTTCGCGTAAAAGATCTGGTTCCCATGGGAAATCTGCTGCTGTAAGTATAAAGGCATCGGCCTTGGATGCGGCTATAGATTTAAGTATTACATCATGACAACGCCCATATTTGTGCTCGCTCCATAGCATGATTACATGCAAATCGGTATCACAAAACATTAAAGATTTACTTTCATTATAAGCTTGTAACTCCAACTTTAATTGTCCTCTTGCAATGTCAATTAAATCCTCTTCTTCATAAGGCCTATGCAATTGAGTTAAATATTCTCTTGCAAATTCACCTACATACACTCCTTGAAATTTCTCAGCTAATTCAGAAGACAAAGTTGATTTGCCTGTGCTTTCTCCTCCAAGTATGACGATTTTTTTCATAAGACAGCCTAAAACTACATGTTTTGTTTTTATTCATTTACTTAATTGTTAAAGAAAATAAAACAACCCATATTGATTTTATGGAAATTCTTTTTGCAATACATCTGATGGCCATTATTCACTTTTAATACTCGAACACATGAAACAGACATTTTTAACAGGCTTATTTTCTATCACAAGCCTAGCCGCCATCTTTAGCCTTTCTTCCTTTTATTTTACCCCTTCTTCAAAGGATGTACAAGACTTACCAGATCAAGACCAAATATCCTATTCCTCCTCTAACAAACAAAGTCAAACTCGAAACGGAATCACCTTATCTACCGGATTTGAAAATGATTTTTATACTAATTCTCAAAACCAAGGCAATTTTTATATAGAAGTAAAAGCTGCTAAAAGATATGAACAAGAGTTAACTCATATTCCATTAAATATTTCGGTTGTAATAGATCGCAGCGGTTCAATGGCAGGAGATAAAATTCAAAACGCCAAAAAAGCAGCCAAACATATTGTAGACCAATTAAGTTCTGACGACTATCTATCTATCGTTATTTATGATGGCACTATTGATGTGTTACAACAAACAGTTCAAGTAAGAAATAAGCAACAAATAAAAAATAAAATTGAAAGTATCACAGACCGTGGAGGTACAAACTTAATGGGAGGTGCCCAAAAAGGATATGATGAAGTAAAGCGGTATTACAAACCAGGTTATATCAATCGCGTATTATTATTAAGTGATGGTCAGGCTAATGAAGGAATTACTAACCCTAACCAAATTGAACAAATAGTTCGTCGTCAAAGCCAACAAAATGGTATTTCTATTTCAACATTTGGTTTGGGGAATGATTATAATGAAGATTTAATGACTTCTATGGCGGAAAGTGGTTCTGGAAATTATTATTTTATTGATCATGCTGAAAAAATTGC
>JAGNOY010000050.1 GCA_017989935.1 Chitinophagaceae bacterium | reverse complement strand
CAAAATTTGAAATGCCTTCGCCACAGCTTCCTTTTGAGCTAATAAAACAATAGGCATCATTAAAAATGGAATCAAATACCAAATTTTTTTAAGTAGAAATTTAGCAGAGAACAAAGGCGATTCAGAAAAAACAACACTAAGAATCAACCAACAAAAGGAAATTGCAATAATGATAATTAATGGATGCTGTATCCAATTTTTTAGCACTAGACTTCTATGTTTAATTAACACATAAAGAAAAAATAATATCGTACATGCAATCATTAAAATTTCATCAGGGAAATCGAGTTTGTCCTGAAAGTGAAATGAAATAGGCAAAGAAGCCAACAGCAAATAAAACGGAATTCGGATGTCTGACAAAAAAAGATAGCCAAAAAGCAATGCAAAAGGAAGGGCTGTAAGCCAAAATAATTCAAAAATAAAACCCAATGCTAAGCACGCTAAAAACAATCCCCCTACAAAGAGAAAAATAGTCCTAGGCATTTGCATCACTTTCATTACCTTAATATTCTCGATTTATTCAATGTAAAAATTTCTATCACTATAGCTAACAACAATCCAAAAAACAAAGCTGCACCAAATGTAGTCAATACGCCTAAAATCCTGAATGGGCCTGCTTTAGGACCATTCGGCGAAGCCCATTGCATCACATGAATCATTGGGAAACCGTCAAAAGTAGAAGTTCTAAACTCATTGGCTAAAGACATAAATCTTGCCTGATCCATGGCCAATTTATTTTTAATTTCTTCAATATTTTGTATCGATTCTAATCCTTTGGCAAACTCTATTCCACTTCCCTTCGGACTCGATTGAATCATATTTTTTCGACCAGGAGCAATCAAATCATAAATTTGATATTTAACACGCATATTAGCTAACGAATCGGTGTAAATCAACAAATTCTTGTTTATTGAGTCTGCTCTTTGTTCAATAGAGATGGCTAACTGCCTGTTAATACCTGCAAATAAAATCCGCATCTGATTTTCAATTCGATTCATAGCTTCATTTACAACTTGATAGGCAAGATTGGGGTCTTCATCTGTAAAATTCACTTCCAAATGATTATAACCGGTACGATTGATAGAAAAATTTTTCATGAACCGCTTATATACCTTTTTAGAGGCATCCTTTGCATTTGTATCAATGTTATAATGTTCCGCGATATTAAATTTCCCAATCAAATACGAAACCACCGAAGCTGAATTCCCGATTACAAAAGCTCGATCCACTTCATTTTCTCCACCAAAATAGTCTATCCACTCTTGCTTACCTTCACTAAATAAATTTACTCTACCACTAATTACTGCTGACGAAGGAAAAAATGAGCCATAGGCACTGTACACATTTTTCTGCATAAAAAAATAAATGGCAGCGATTAAAGCTGCTGAAAAAGCCAAGATCAGAATGTGCTTTTTCCATTTTAAAGCGACTTTAATGACATCAAATAAATCGAACTGAAATTCCTTACTCTCCATATAAATAAGTTAGGTAGCAAATATATAATTTAATGCTTAGCCCAACAGATTAAGATTCAGTTTTATATTGTTTTAAATACCCTTGAATTGAATTCACATCCCACAAACCAACAAGATAAACCATCAATAAAAATACACCAGCATTCAGCATCATGGCCATAAGTAATTTGATGTTGAAATAGGCAAACAGGGCATTTACACCAAGTAATAATATAAAAAACCAAACAAATTTCAGCAACCATTTCCAAGAAAGCGTTAAAGCAAAACGTTGATAACAAGCATAAATAAACAAAAAGGCCAATATCCACTCGACAAGAAATGCAGCTGTTGCAGCCCCTAATGCCTTTTGCGCAGGAATCAAAGCTATATTTAAGCCAATACTCAATAAACAGCCAACAAAGGCAATCTTGATTAATAACACGATGTCACCATTTGCAGTAAGTAAGGTCGAATAAATGTACATTAAACAAAAAGCTGGAAAACATGCAATTAACAAAATATAGATATAGCCTAATTTTTCCGACTGATCATGATACAACCAATTCATGATGTCAGTTGCATAAAACATACTGAATGCTACACAAGCAAGTGATACAGGCATGAGAATATTTGTGCTGGTTTTCACAAGTTCGTCAATTTGCAATTTCTTGCTGATCATACGTGAAAACATTGACAACAGCATGCCAGCAAACAACAAACCAAAAGTATTTGCCGCATCAAGTATTCGATAAGCTTGCGCATAGATGCCATTTTCAGCTGCACCGTCCATTCTTTCTAACATCAGGGTGTCGCTACGCATATAAATCCCCATCAATAAGATCAACACCGCATATGGCAAACTCCCTTTACATAAACGCCACATTTCATCTAACGACAAATGTTTAAAGGTAATTTGTGTATAACGCCGTATTGTAATCAGTAAGGCAATAATGATAGTTAAAATATAGGCCCCTATTTGTGCATAAATGAACCATTCAATCACAAAGTAAGACTCAAATTTTGGACTAAAAAGCAATACACTACATACCAATATCATAAGAACTTTATCAAAAACTGATAAAAAACTATCTATTTTAAAATCATGACTAGCCGAAATATTACTTCTTAAATATTGAAGAAATGAACTAAGCAATTGCACAATAGCCAATAAGCACAGCAAATAAAGAGACCGACCATGATAATTCATTATAAAAGCCACCACAAAAACAATGAAAAAATATAATAGACTGAGTATTCCTTTTACTGCAATCATATTGGGTAATGAATAACCAATTCTTTGTTGATCCGAAGCTATGTATCGGTTATTGAAATTAGTGATACCAAAATCAAGTAAAATATTAAAAATAATACTCAAACTAAATAAGGCATTGTATAATCCATACTCTTCATGACCTACTTTAAGTTGTACATTTCTGTCTATAATAAATATCCAACATGGCTTTACCAATAAGTTCAGCAACAGCATAATCAAAATGTTCGACAAAAAATAGCGCTTAAGCATGAAGTGAGTGTTCTTCCTGTTGTGAAAGCGTAAATGTAATGCAAAATAGGATATTGAAGTTAGAATATCATTTCTTGTAAAGGAACAATAGGCAGACATGATTAATAGAGAAACAATATCTAAAAACACTTGCCTTATTTCAACCCATATTTATAAATATCCATTCAAAGATTTCGTTTTTGGATTAAGATTTCAACCCTTACTTTTGCCAAACTCATGAGAATAGCAGTCAACGCAAGATTTTTGCTTAAAGGTAAACTAGAAGGTATAGGCTGGTTTACTTATGAAGTTATCAAAAGAGTTGTCCTAAATCATCCTGAACATGAATTTATTTTCTTTTTCGACAGACCATTTGCTCAAGAATTTATTTTCGCCCCCAATGTAAAAGCCGTGGTGCTTAACCCGCCTGCAAGACATCCAATTCTATGGATCATTTGGTATGAATTTTCAGTAGCACTTGCCTTAAAAAAATACAAAGCTGAACTTTTTATCTCAACTGATGGTTTTCTTAGTTTAAATACTAAAGTGCCTACCTTATTGGTTGTTCATGATTTAGCATTCGAAAGATACCCAGAACATTTGCCTTTTAAATTCAGGTATTATTTAAAAAAATTCACCCCGCTGTTCGTAAAAAAAGCATCGAAAATAGTGACTGTTTCCGAATTTTCTAAGCAGGAAATCATCCACTTTTATAAAACACCCCCTGAAAAAATTCAGGTGATATACAATGGTGCAAACTCAAAGTATCAACCATTAAGTTTTGAAGAAAAACAACAAATTAAAGAGAAATATGCTCAAGGTTGCGAATATTTTGTTTTTGCTGGAGCAATGCATCCCAGAAAAAACATTGTTAGGTTGTTGAAAGCGTTTGCACTTTTCAAACGTAAACAAAGAAGCAATATGAAATTGTTGATTGTCGGAAGATTTGCTTGGCACTCTGATGAAATCAAAGAAGTTTATATTCAACACCCTTATAAAGCCGATGTAATTCATTACGACTATATGCAAGTTGATGAATTGTGCAAGGTAATTGGTGCTGCCTATGCTTTAACTTTCGTGTCCTTATATGAAGGATTTGGCATTCCAGTTCTTGAGGCCATGCAATGTAATGTGCCTGTAATTGCTGCTTTTGGAAGCTCATTGGGCGAAGTTGGCGGCCAAGCAGCTCTTTATGCAGATCCAAATCAAATAGAAGACATCAATCAGAAGATGTGTTTACTTTACAAAGAAGAACATCTTAGATCAGAACTAATTGCTCATTGTAAGTCCCAATCCGAAAAATTTTCATGGGATCAAAGTGCCCTCGAATTCTATAAAGTAATCGAAGAAATCTATCTTTCTTCTTTGTCAAACAAGTAGCTTTTTTGAGATTATCTAATGAGTATAATATCTCCTTTAGCTATTTTCTGACTTATTACTCCTTTATCATTACACTGATATTGCAATATATAATGAAATGTATCAGAATTTTGCGATGTTCCATTCAATGTACCATCCCAACCTTTAGTAATATCTCTGGTACTAAAAACTTCTTGACCCCAACGATTATAAATTCTAAATTCTCCTAAAATAACCCCACCGCCATGCTCAACGATGCGATAAATATCATTCTTACTATCTCCATTGGGCGTGAAAGCATCAGGCATAAAGAGTTGACAACACAATTGCTGCTCCACAGCTATTTGCGTAGAAGTAATACAACCATTCGCATCAGTCACTAACACATGATACGATCCGCTTTCTAAATTGGTAGCGGTTTGACTATATTGTGGTGGATGACTATCCCACTCGTATTTATACCCCGGCACACCGCCACTTGGGATAGCTTCAACGGAACCGTCTGTTTTAACTAAACAGGTTGCTTCATGTGAAATTTGATATACACTTAACAATGAATCAGGTTGAAGTACGGTTGTACTTAATGAGTCTAAACAACCATGGCTATCTTTAGTATAAAAAGTATAATTGCCTGCTGCCAAATAATCAAACATGGTATTGCTTCCTGGAGCTAAACTGCCATACCAATATGTATAGCCTGGCACACCTCCATTAGCCAGCACTTCTACTGAACCATTATTCTGATATTTGCACAACACATCAATTTGGTTGACTAAAGACAATTCAACTTCAGTAGGTTGATTAATGGTCACAAAGGTTGTTGCTGTGCAATTATCAGCATCAGTCACTACAATATTATAACTACCAGCAGATACATTGGTCACCGGATTGTTGACAGGAATAGAATTTGCTTGATATGTATAAGCAGGTTGTCCGCCTGAGGCCACAATTTCATAAGAACCATCATTACCTCCAAAACAATTAGGCTCTACAATATTCTGCACCATAGCCGTAATTGCAGGCTTTTTGCTGACCATCACAGTATCTTTAAATGTAGGTGTAGGACAAACCCCACTACTAATAGCTGAGGCAATAATCATAGTAGGCTGTGTTGGACAAACTACCAATGAATCTACGTTCGTTGCTAGCACTGTTCCATTTTGATCATACCAATTCACGGTATAACCACCTGGCATCCCAGTTGGAATCCCATTTGGCGTAAATGTCCATGTTTCATTTGTCGCAGTAAATGCTTGCACGTTTCTACCTGGCACTGTATAAGCAACTGTTCCACCTTCATTTTCAATACCATGAATGGCTAAACCACCACCATTCCAAGCGCAATAAGGTTTGTTGCCAATATAGGTTTCTATCACATTCGTAGTTTCATAGAGGGCTATTTGTTGTTTAGCCAAAGAACTAGTGCAAGAAAAAAGCGGCACATCATTCCAGCTAACCACAAAAATTCGATTAGGGGCAGTACCAAAAGTTTGATAAAGGATTGCACCACCCACTGTTGGGTAAATATCATAATAGGCGCTCATAATTGAATTTTGCGCATCCTGAAAAGTAGTATTAGGTAATGGAGCTACTCCAGTTAAGCCCCATGCGTTATATGTGCTAGCCATGCAGCCATTGAATGATACTGAACCATTAGAACCAATGATACAAGAGTTTTGAGGAACCCCAAAAAAATAGAATGGGAAAGGAATATTGATCAATCCTGACCAAACATCATCGGTTACTATGCCTGAATTTGTTGCTCCTGTAGCCAATGACAATGAAAAAGGTGTATAAACACCTCCTGATGCTCCACCAGCTGTTTGAACCATATTATACCCAGTCTCCCCTATCCCTGTAGTTAAAGTGGCATGTAAGGTTGTGCAAGTGCCACAAGCTGGTATATTTATATCCGGGCCCAAGGTTATTCCTTGTGCATTTAATTGAATGGGTGTGTTTCCAAGAACAATTAACATAACCGATAAAAACTTGATCATTTTGAACATGCGAAAAAAATTTAATATAGCAAACAAGTAGACGAAGATACGAAAGTAATCGTTTGGTTAATATCAAGCGGATTCAAAATTAGGGGTTTTGTGGGGAACCAGCTTCAAAACATCGATGTGGCGGATTTGCGACGCTCCGTTCATCGACCATCTCTTTCTTTATCTTTTTTAAAATCAAACAAGCAAAAAATTGCCTGAACCAAAGCCATTCACTTCGATTCAGGCAAATACAATTTAAGTCAAGTTACTTTTTAATGAATTTCTTCACGGCAACTTCATCCCCTGTCTTTACTTTAAGCACATATAAACCAGCTTTTAAATCACTAATAAGAATTCGATTACTTACTTCTTTTAGGTTAACCGATTTTACTAATTGACCATTCATAGAATATATAGAAAGTATGGCAGATGTAGTTTGGGCAAATGCTGACAAATCTATCATTAATTGATCTTCAACTGGGTTAGGATAAATTTTTAAGTTCGCTGAATTTTCTATGAACTCAACGCCATTTGGATTTGCCAAAGTATTTAATGTGGTATTCGTTACAATGGCTGGATTAGAATCAAAATAGATAGAAGCTTTGTTTTTTATTTGAGTACCTAGAGCTAAACCAGATTTCAATTTGATTGAAAAACTCACTTGTCCATGACTTTTTGGTTCATTCGTATTGCTATCAGCCAGCATAATACTATAAAAATCAAATCGAACTACATTGGTTGATAACCATGTTGGAACCATCGAATGTGAAGCACCTAATATTTTCAAGGACTTCGGATCAACATCACTATCTAACGTATCCACAATAGAGACATTATAAGCAGGTGCTGTGCCTGTATTTTGGAAATGGATGGTATAATCAAGGTGATCTGTAGATAATGGAATTTGACCTGTGGCCCCAGTGCCTTTAGGCATGACTTCTTTAATATTAGGATCGTAAGAATTTACAACAGGCAAACAAACTTGATATTGATTATTGGCAGCATTTACATCATTGCTTAACACTGTAGAAGAAACAGTAAAGCATAAAGTATCTCCAATATTTACTGATGTGTTTGGCGTAAGATGCACACCTGCGAAGAAGCTATTCCAATAAGAGCCACTACTCAAGTTAGTCAGTTGAGCAAAATTCCATTTTAAGGTATCTCCGTTTACATAATTTGCAGGATTTGAACTTAATGTAGCATTGTAAACTGTATTCGGATCTTTCACTAAGGTTAGTATACCAGCAGCGGTATCACAGCCCGTATTACTTACATAAGGATTTAGCATAAATGGAATTAAAGGCCTAACATTGATAGGACTCAATGCTGCGGATTGCACATCAATTTGGCTTGTACATTGCAAGGCAAAATCAGCTCCAGATTGAGGTAGTGTGGTGTATGTATATGATGCAGGGGAACAAGTTGTTGAAGGGAAAATAAACTGGTAAGCAGTGGGAATACTCACTATATAATTGTTCAACCAAGATTCTTGAATTTGAATACTATATTGTCCAGTAGAGCCGGCAGTATACCCATATTGGGTATTACTCCCATTTGTTAAATTAACATTAGCCAATACATTTAAAGATTGAAGTCCCACATCGCCAGCATTAAAATTGCAATCGCTGTTATTATCTATATAAACTTTCCCAGTCACATTTCCATAAGTACATGCATCAGGAACAGGCAAAACATAATTGCTTGAAACATTAAAAACTGTATCTGTTCCACTAATAAATTTAATGGTAGATCCTCCAAAATAAGCCATTCCTCCACTTAGTTGATTATCTGGAATATAAGGAATCATAGACATTGGATTTAGCGTGGTATTCCAAGGATTCATGCCGGTGGAGTTCACATCATAAGCCAACACTTGTCCAGAAAATTGGTCTTTGATGATAATGGAATCACCTAAAAAAGAATTACTGATAGTAAACATATAAGATTCCATAGCTATTGAAGCACATTGTGTAGAATCATGAAAAGCAGAAATATTTGGGAATGCAGTGATATCACCTTGGATATATGCTTGAGCCTGATTTTTCAGAAATGAAAAGCAAAGCAAAGAAAGAAAGAATAATTTTTTCATATTTTTTATTTTAGAACACAAATTTATAGTTAGAACAAGTATAGAATTCTATATGAAGTGTCATTTTAATGCCATAAAAAAAGAGGCCTGTACAAACAAGCCTCTTTAAAATTACTAGATAAACGATTAATCTTTCTTTTGATTGTTTTGCAAAACACTATTCTTTTTACTGTAAGCAAAATAAATCACTACACCAATTAACAACCAACCAATTAATCGAACCCAATTTGTCCAACCAAGACCAGCAACCATAGCTCCACAAAAAATGATTCCCATTATAGGAACAAATGGTACCCAAGGCGTTTTGAATTGTCTTGGCATATCTGGATCTGTTTTGCGTAAAATAATTACACCTGCACAAACTAACATGAAAGCAAACAAGGTACCGATGCTGGACATATCGCCTACAATATCACCTGGAATAAATGCAGCAAAGAAACCAACAATAATAAAAATCATCCAATTGGCTTTATAAGGTGTTTTAAATTTCGGGTGTAAGGTGGCTAAACTTTTAGGTAATAAACCATCTTTACTCATTGTATAAAATACACGAGATTGGCCTAATAATAAAACTAAAATTACAGATGAGAAACCTGCCAAAATAGCAACTGTTACTAAATTAGCCAGCCATCCATAACCTGTCATATATTTCGTAATGGCAAAGGCTACTGAAGCTTCTTTACCCCCTGTTCTGAAATCTTCGGTAGATGCAACTCCAGTAAGTACGTGGGCAAATAAAATATACAACACAGTGCAAATTGCTAGAGAGCCTAAAATACCAATGGGCATATCGCGTTTAGGATTTTTAGCTTCTTGAGCTGCAGTACTAACCGCATCAAAACCAATAAAGGCAAAGAACACCACGCCGGCAGCCCCAAGTATTCCCCAAATACCTCCAAATTTTTTAGAAATTCCATGAGGATCTACATAAGTAGTAGCTTCTGGGATATATGGTGTGTGATGCGCTGGATTAATGAATCCCCATCCAAGAACGATGATTAGGATTACAATGGCCACTTTAGTGATTACAATTAAACTATTGATTAAAGCACTTTCATGTGTTCCTTTAATTAACAATAAGCTCAAGATAAAAATAATAAATAAGGCAGGTAAATTAATAATTCCACGCACGCCATCTAATGAAAGTTGAAACGGTGAATGGCAAAGCTGATATGGTATTGGACTTGTATGCAACACATTGACTAATAAATTATTCAAATACTCGCTCCATGCAATACCAACAGTAGCGCCTCCTACTGCATATTCTAAAATTAAATCCCATCCAATAATCC
>JAGNOY010000394.1 GCA_017989935.1 Chitinophagaceae bacterium | reverse complement strand
ATATTTTTTCGAGCAAAGGCGCGATTCACAAAATCAATCATCAGTATTCCATCGGGTTTTAAAGCCAATGACATATTCCTGGCCACCAATTGATGCTCGTGTGGATAAAGAAAATAACCAAAACTTGTAAACAGGTTACAGACTACATCAAAATAATTTGTGCGGAATAACTTGCGCATATCATGCACATAAAAATGCAGTTTATCATGTTGATATTTCAAGGCATGCTCGATACTCGAAGCAGCTAAATCTAACCCAACTACATCCAACCCTGAGGAAGCAAATGCGATAGAATGTCTGCCTTTACCACACGCCAAGTCTAACAAACTTGTATTATTTCCTAATTTTAAATGGCTTACAATTTTTTGCACAAAGTCATTGGCTTCGGTTTCACTGCGATGTTGATACAATAAGTGGTAATAAGGTGAATCAAACCAATCTTTGAACCATTCTTCTTCTTGCATGAGATGAAATTTGGTACAAATGTAACCTTATTCCAAAAAGACGGATTTTTTTTTATTAATTTCGCACCTCATTAAAATCGAACACATTGGCTCTAATTAAATCAATCTCAGGAATTCGTGGAACTATTGGTGGCAAACCAGATGAAGGACTTACGCCTATTGACATAGTTAAGTACAGCGCTGCTTTTGGCAGTTGGGTAATGGAAAAATCAGGAAATTCGAAAATTATTATTGGGCGTGATGCTCGTATGAGTGGAGAAATGGTGAATAATCTAGTGGTAAGTACTTTACAGGCCTTAGGTATGGAAGTCATAGACTTAGGTTTAAGCACTACACCAACTGTTGAAATGGCTGTGACCATGGAAAATGCTGGTGGTGGAATAATCTTGACAGCAAGTCACAACCCTAAAGAATGGAATGCATTAAAATTATTGAATCAGCATGGCGAATTTATTTCTGGAGCTGATGGAGAAGAAGTATTACAGAAGGGAAATGAAAGCAACTTTGTATTTGCAGAGATCAATAAATTAGGCACAGTTCGTTATGATGAAAGTTTTAAGGACAAACATATACAAGCCATTTTAGCTCATCCATTAGTTGATGCCGCTGCAATTGGTGCCATGAATTTTGCAGTGGCCGTAGATGGAATAAATAGTTCAGGTTCTATTTATGTGCCCTATTTATTAGAAGCTTTAGGGGTGAAAAAAATTCAAGTAATTAATGAAGAAGCGCATGGTAGATTTCAGCATAACCCTGAACCATTGCCCGAAAACATTGCAGAGATTTCAAATTTAATGGGCAAGCAACAACTTGATTTAGGTATCGTGGTTGATCCTGATGTTGATAGATTATGTTTTGTATGTGAAGATGGCACCTTGTTTGGTGAAGAATATACCTTGGTAGCCATTGCTGATTATGTATTACAACATAAGAAAGGCAATACTGTTTCGAATATGTCAAGCACCAGGGCCTTAAAAGATGTTACTTTAAAACATGGGGGCGAATATTTCGCTAGTGCGGTAGGTGAAGTAAATGTAGTGAAGAAAATGAAAGAAGTTCATGCAGTCATAGGCGGAGAAGGCAATGGCGGCATTATCGTTCCAGAACTTCATTATGGTAGAGATGCTTTAATTGGCATTGCCTTATTTTTGACTTATATGGCAAAATCTGGCAAATCGGCAAGTGCTTTACGCAAAACATACCCAGATTATTATATGTCTAAAAATAAGATCGAACTTGAAAAGGGCATGGATGTAAAAAAGATATTTTTAGGTATTCAGGAGAAATATAAAAAGCAACCGATGAATACTGATGATGGCTTGAAAATTGAGTTTGATACTGAATGGGTTCATTTAAGAACTTCAAATACTGAACCAATAATCAGAATTTATGCAGAAAGCACTTCTGAGAATACAGCAAATCATATTGCCCAAAAATTAGTGACAGATATTAAGGAATTGATGAGAGCTTAATGTTCTTCTTCGCATTGAATTGCTTTTGTTTGATTGAGCATGCATTTTATTCAAGGATAATTTTATCTTTATCCTTATTTAAATGAATCATAAACGACTCATATGTTTGTTAGTCATGCTTTCTTCTGTGATTGGAAATGCACAAAATCGTTATGTAGATAGTCTAGTAAATTGGTTAAAAGAGCATCCAGCAAAGGATACTCAACGAGTGATGAATACCCATCGCATCTCTTATAGGCTTTCTGAAATTGATGCCAGTAAATCTTGGTCATATGCAAAAGAAACAGAACAATTAGCTAAAGAAATTGGTTTCAAAAAAGGCGAATGTGTTGCCAATATTAATTATGCTATTTTAGAAGGGATAGAAGGAAATTTTCAGAATAGCGCCGATTACTATTTGAAAGCCATTGAGATTGCAGAAAAAATTAAATTTACTCGAGGTTTAAGTATTTCCTATAATAACATTGGCGAAAACTATACAGATCTGAATGATCATGAAAAAGCATTAACTTATTTCGAAAAAGCTTTAGTACTCAATAACAGTATTCGAGAAATGCGTGGCCAGGCCATCAATCTTGAAAATATTGGAAACTTATTTTTTAAGAAAAAAAATTATACAAAAGCTTTAAGTTACTGGACAAAAGGATTTGAATTTGCACGAAAAGCCGACAACCCCAATCCATTTACCGAACTTTCGGTAGATATGGC
>JAGNOY010000393.1 GCA_017989935.1 Chitinophagaceae bacterium | reverse complement strand
CCAAAAGTGACTAAAAGAATGGAGAAATATAACTCTAAAGATTTTTCTTCTTTTAGTTGAATAATTTTTTCATTTACATACTTACCATCTAAATAGTTGAATACTGTTGTATGCCAATCTGCCGCTGAAAGCACGACATCACAAGGATGAATTTTGTCATTACGTACTAAAAGACCTGTCACAGTATCAGCTTCAGACAGAATTTTTTTGACAGGTGTATTATAATGAATTTTACCACCAAGACTTATAAACTTATCGGCAATTTGCTCGGCCCAATGCAAGGAACCTCCGATAGGATAACCTGCGCTTTTTTTGTCGAAAGAGGCCATGGGGAAATTAAACACAAGCATATTCACTTCATCATCATCGAACAACAACCTAAAACCTTCACGTAAAAATGGATTCTTAAATTTCTTAGCTAAGCCAAAATTTGTCAGTTTCTTTTGCTCTAATAAAATGAATAAAAATCTTAGATATCTCGACATTTTAATTCCACGAATGATGGAAGGAATTAAGGGCAAAGGGTCCAATACAGGGGGCAATTCAAAACCTTGCAAATCACGAATACTTTGAATAAACTTACAAATTACTTTTTCATCTTCTGGGCCAAGATCGATAAGGTATTGTTGAAATCGCTCTAAATTTGTGTAAACCTTAAATAGTTTACTTCCATATTTATTTTGATTGTCTTTTAATTCGATACTCATTCTTTCCTCGTGGTTATAAAATTTAATCTTTTTAAGATCAAGAATTTCTGACCACATTTTATAGAATCCACTACCCTTGTCCGAACCTAGTATCCAATGAATACTTCCATCAACCGTATACCCATTTTTTTGCCAACTTGTACAAAGTCCGCCTGGAATGGCATGTTTTTCAAAAATTTCTACCTCGAAGCCATTCATCTGAAGATAACAGCCTGCACACAAACCAGATATTCCTGCTCCGACAATATTGACTTTTACCTTTTTTTGCACGCGCAAATGTATGAATAATCAATGGGCTACAAAATTTAAGTCCAATGAAATTTCGAGGTAACAATCATATGAAGATTGATTGATCCATGAAATATTTTATTACAACCCAAAGACGTTATGCTCTCGATTAATAAAATATAGTTTGCATGGAGGTTAAATATCTTTTTAATTGTTACAAAACCAACTGAATCGCAGCAAGAAAAGGCAACCTTTTCATAAATAATCAAGCCTCATAAAAACCAATAATTTATTTACATTTGGCCTTCAAAAAATATAATACAAATGAAATTAAGTGAAATCTTATGGGCAGAAGTGAATCAAGAAGCCCAAAATACGCGCAAACTTTTAGCGCTTGTACCCTTTGATCAATTAGATTACAAGCCACATGAAAAATCAATGAAACTTGGTGCTTTATCTACACATGTGGCCGAAATTCTTGGCTGGTGGAAAGAGTGTTTAATGATGGAGGAATTAGACTTTTCGAAAATGGATTACAAACCAAAAGTATTTGCAAATAATGAGGAACTCCTAACTTATTTTGATGATTTGCTCGAAAAA
Organism: Chitinophagaceae bacterium; assembly: GCA_017989935.1. GTDB lineage: Bacteria > Bacteroidota > Bacteroidia > Chitinophagales > Chitinophagaceae > OLB11. Next base: position 1,117 of record JAGNOY010000393.1, on the reverse strand, counting down.
ACAAAAGTAATTTTAACTGAAGTAGATCAAGCAGAATTTGACAAACCTTGGACTATGCGCAATGGCGAACAAATCTACTTCACCTTACCTAAGTCTGCAGTTGTTAGAACATGGTGTATGAATCATCTTTATCATCATAGAGCTCAACTAGGTGTGTATTTACGTTTGCTCAACATACCTCTTCCAGGCATGTATGGACCAACGGCTGATGAGATGGGTTAAACCTATTTAATGCAATCATAAAAGAACGAAGTTTGGAAGCTTCGTTTTTTTTATGTCCTACACTGAATCATTCGCAGTTCAAATAGTACTTTTCTTTGATCACAACTCTAAATAGAGTGCTTACTTTTTGTTAAAAAAAAACGTGCATCCGAAAGCAAATAAATTTAAACATATAAAAATGAACTTTAATTATGTAACAAGGCTAGCTGTTTGAATCTGCACCTTTGCATTAGACTTAAATAAATAAGTCGTTAAATAAAAAAGTATGAAAAAAACATTTTACTTATTTACCATGGTCATGTTACTTGCCTCATCCACATTGATGGCGCAATCAGAAAGCAAAGCTAGTAGTACACAAATGAAACAAGATGTAGTGATGGTAGGTGGAAACATCGGCAATTTTAGAACCAATTTTCAAAAAGATGCCAACCAAATTCAAGTTCAATTAACACCCCGAATTGGCTGGATGCTAAGAGAAAGATTCATGTGGGGAGTATATGCTGATTTTGATTTTCAAGCAGTTCAAAACGCGCAAACACAAATTAGATACGGTGCCGGTCTATTTGCAAGAGCCTACACAGGAAAAGGTGGCTCTATGGGTTATTCTAAAACAAGAATTTTTGGCGAATTCTCTTCTGGATTTGGCGGACTTAATTTAAGAGTAGCGGATAAGTCAAAACCTAATTCAACAGTCAATGGATTGGCAATAGGATTTGGCGGAGGTCTCGCATACTTCCCAGCGCAAAATGTTGGATTTGAGCTAATGCCTCGTTATGTATTCAATACTGGAATGGGATCTGCTCAAGCACGTGCAGCATTGAGCATCACTTTCGGTGCTAATATTTATTTTTCTAAATCTAAAGCCCTTGAAATTTCTAAAGAACTATAACTTACT
>JAGNOY010000392.1 GCA_017989935.1 Chitinophagaceae bacterium | reverse complement strand
GTGTCAGATGATGCAAAAGTATATATTCTTGCAAAGGTATATGAAGGTGAAACTGCTCGTGAACAAAGAGATAAAAAAATACCAAATTATCATTTAGAATTATTGATTTACGAAAAAGGTAAATCAACACCAGATATTGTGCAGATTAAATTAAATAACCTCGTGCCAAAATCAGCTTATTTATTTGAAACGGAGGCTGGCGAGATATTATTAGGTGGTTTTTATGCAAAGTCGTTAATTAAACCTACAGATGGCGCTTTTGTGCTACAATTAGATAGGGCTTCAAAAACAACTAGTATCTTGAATGGCGGTTTATTTGAAATACCATCTTCATTAATTAAAACCAATGCCTCTGCCCGTGAAGTGAGACAAATGGAACGTAAAGAAAAAAAGGATGACGAGGGCGATATAGGTGTAGACAATTTGATTATTAGATCTATATATGTACTAAAGGATGGTACCATTATGTTAACCGCCGAAGAATATCTGGTTACAGTTACAACAACCTATTCAGGATTTGGCGTCAACAGAACAAGCAATACCAGATATGACACCTATGCCAATGACATATATTTAATTAATGCTGAAAAGGACGGGACAAGTTGGGTTCGGAAAATTCCTAAATCACAACATAGCACTGATTATTCTGGTCCTGAACTTTCGTTTAATTCTATTTTTGCTAAGGATCAACTTTATTTCTTTTATACCGATAATAAAAAGAATTTGAATTTAGCCTCTGACGAAGCCCCTAAAACGCATCAACAATTTAGAGGAGGTTATCTTGCATGTGTTTCATTTGATAGAAAAGGAGAAATGAAAAAACATTTATTAGGTGAGATTGATGAGTTTGAAACCAATTTCTTTATTCGACGTTTTGTTGAGGGCGATTTTAATAATCTGATTTATACAGCTAGAAAAAGAAGAAAGAATAGTTTGATTTCTATTAGCATTAAGTAAATCAAGCAACCTTTATAACTGTTTACTCATAATGAGATAGTTTACTAGTCTCAAACATGTTGTCTTAAGTTTTGATAAGCGCGTGTGTGCGCCACTCAAAATATTTTCACGATATTCTTCGTATAGCCTAAAATGTATCGTCTGTATAACTTATTTTCGCACTTCAATTTATTATTATGCAAGAAGCAACATTGGAGCAAGCACAAAAATTAGGATTAAGTGAAGCAGAATTTGAAGCCATTAAAAAAGTGCTAGGTCGAACACCTAATTTTACTGAAACTGCCGTTTATAGTGTAATGTGGAGTGAACATTGTAGTTATAAAAACTCAATCACTTGGCTTAAAACCTTGCCCAAAGACGGATCTAAGGTACTTGCAAAGGCAGGTGAAGAAAATGCCGGTTTAATTGATATAGGAGATGGTTGGGCATGCAGTTTTAAAATTGAATCTCATAATCATCCTTCAGCTATTGAACCTTTTCAAGGTGCAGCAACGGGTGTTGGTGGTATACATCGTGATATTTTTACAATGGGTGCTCGACCAATTGCAACCCTTAACTCATTGAGGTTTGGAAATATCAATGATGATAAAACAAAACACTTGCTAAAAGGTGTTGTAAAGGGAATTAGTCATTATGGAAATTGCTTTGGCGTGCCAACTGTTGGAGGTGAGGTATATTTTGAAGATTGTTATAGTACCAATCCTCTTGTAAATGCTATGAGTGTAGGGGTTATGAAAACAGGAAAAACAGTTTCTGCAACTTCTTATGGAGAAGGTAATCCGGTTTTTATTGTAGGAAGTGATACAGGAAAAGATGGTATTGGAGGTGCAAGTTTTGCAAGCGCTGATATCAATGAAGATAGCGCAAAGGATTTACCAGCTGTACAAGTGGGTGATCCTTTTCAAGAAAAAAAATTACTTGAAGCTTGCATGGAATTGGTTGAAACGGATGCTATCATAGGTATGCAAGATATGGGCGCTGCCGGCATAGCATGTAGTACTTCTGAAATGAGTGCGAAAGGTGAACATGGTATGATCATTCATTTAGATAAGGTGCCAACTCGCCAAAAGAATATGAAAGCTTGGGAAATGTTGCTAAGTGAAAGTCAAGAGAGAATGCTTATCGTGGTTAAAAAAGGACAGGAGAAAATAGTGACTGATATTTTCGATAAATGGGATATTCATTGCGAAAATATTGGAGAAGTGACCAAAGATCCGCTATTGAAATTTTATATGAATGATGAATTGGTTGCGGAAATTCCAGCCGAAAGCTTAGTACTTGGAGGTGGTGCGCCGGTTTATCAACGCGAGTATACAGAACCAACTTATTTTGCTCAACGTGATCAATTTTCGATTGAACAAATTGCTTTGCCAAACGATTTAAAATCCATTGCTGAACAAATAATTGCTTTGCCGAATATTGCAAGTAAACGTTGGGTTTACGATCAATATGATAGTATGGTTGGAACTGCCAATACAAGTACAAATTCGCCAAGCGATTCAACTGTTGTTTGGGTAAAAGAAACTCAAAAGGGAATTGCTTGCACTGTTGATTGTAATAGCCGATATGTGCATGCCGATCCTAAAGTTGGAGGCATGATAGCAGTATGTGAAGCTGCTCGAAATATTATTTGTAGCGGAGCCATACCTGCCGCCATTACAAATTGTTTGAATTTTGGTAATCCATATAATCCTGAGG
>JAGNOY010000391.1 GCA_017989935.1 Chitinophagaceae bacterium | reverse complement strand
CTCTGCTAATTGATCTAAATGCTTCGTGGTAATACCAGGCTTTATGGCTTTGGCGACTTCGGCCAAAGTAGCTGAAACTAAAGAATTGCTCTTTTGGAGCAATTCAATTTCTTCGTTTGTTTTATAATAAATCAATCAGTTCTAATTTCAGAGTATTAATCAAAATAAGTCCTTTGACATATGAATGATTAAACAGTGGCTGGAGCTTGTCGTCCTACAATTCGTCCTGTTTTCATCAAACCATCATAATGTCTCATTAATAGTTGGCTTTCGATTTGTTGCAATGTATCTAAAACAACTCCAACCATAATCAACATAGAAGTTCCTCCAAAGAAACTTGCGAATCCACTAGTTATTTTCAATTGACCAGCTAAGCCTGGCAAAATGCCTAATGCTGCTAAAAATACTGCACCTGGCAAAGTAATTCTATCCATAATAGCACCGATATAATCAGCAGTATCTTGACCAGGTTTAATACCAGGTATAAAGCCATTATTACGTTTTAAATCGTCAGCCATTTGATTTGGGTTAAAAATCAATGCTGTATATAGGTAGGTAAATCCAATAACTAGAATTGCATAAATCACATTATACCATAAAGAACCTGGATTTGTAAGATTCTTGGCAATGCCTTGTGCGGTGTCACTATTTGAAAAGCCAACTAGAGTTGAAGGAATAAATAACATAGCTTGGGCAAAGATAATTGGCATTACACCTGCGCTATTCACTTTGATAGGAATAAAATCTCTATTCCCTGATAAATCCTTGGCAGTCGAGGCGCCTACAATTCTACGAGCATAATTAAGTGGAATTCGACGAACACCTTGTACTAAAAGAATAATAGCCATAATAATCACAATCAAGAGAGCTATTTCTATTAAGAAAATTAATAAACCACCACCAGCACCTTGTGTCTTAGCTTGAAACTCTTGAATAAGTGACTCTGGCAAGCGAGCTATAATACCTGCAGTGATAATTAAAGATGTACCATTTCCAATACCTTTATCGGTGATTTTTTCACCTAACCACATAACAAATAAAGTACCAGTTGTTAGGACAACTACAGTAGTTAACATCCATCCAAAATTATCTGCAATAATTGCTTCTCCATGTTGTGAACGCAAATAAGCAATATAACCTATAGCTTGGAAAACAGTAACAGCAACAGTTACATATCTTGTATATAAATTAATTTTCTTTCTACCGCTGTCTTCTTTAGACAACTTCTGAAGTTGAGGAAAAACAATTTGCGCCAACTGCATGGCTATGCTTGCTGAGATATAGGGCATAATTCCTAAAGCAAAAACAGAAGCCTTATTAAAAGCTCCACCTGCAAACATATTGAACAGACCAAGCAATCCATTTTGATTTGTTTTATTTACAATATCATTCGGATTGATTCCTGGTAGTACAATCTGACACCCAATTCTATATACTAACAATAAAGTTAAGGTGAAGATGATTCTATTTTTAAGTTCATCAATACTCCAGATATTCTTTAAGGTTTCAATTATTTTTTTCATTCTACTTCAAGTATTCTTTTAAGAATCCGCAATTTAAAGTTAAATCTTGCTATTTCAAACAAAAATTTTATGAACAGCGTTTTGCGGAATCAAAGATTGATAAAACAAGAAAAAGAGTAGCGTTCACCTACTCTTTTCTTTAAGTTCTTTAAACGATTTCTATCGTACCACCAGAGGCTTCAATCGCCTTTTTGGCGGTCTCACTCACGGCATTTACTCTAAAAGTTAATTTAGTTTTCAACTCACCTGCACCTAAAACTTTAATTAAATCAGTTCGATTTAAGAGTCCAGTTACATATAAGCTCTCAGGAGAAATTTCTTGCAATTGGTATTTCTCAGCGATAGCATCAATTTGAGCAATATTCATTACTGTATAAGAGATTCTATTGATGTTTTTAAAACCACGTTTAGGTAAACGTCTGTGTAGAGGCATTTGTCCACCTTCACTACCACGACGATAGTTGTGTCCAGCACGTGATTGTGCACCTTTATTACCTTTAGTTGAGGTTCCACCCTTTCCGGAAGAATTACCTCTACCTAATCTTTTTCCATCTCTATGTGTTGCCCCTTCCGCTGGCTTCAAAGTATGTAAATTCATGCTACTTTATTTTTCAGTTTTAACTAAATGGGCCACTTTTTTAATCATACCCAGGATTTGAGGATTCTCTTCATGTTCAACACTTTGGCTGATTTTATTTAATCCTAATGCTTTCAAGGTTGCTTTTTGACGCAATGGGCGATCAATTGAACTCTTGATTTGTGTTATCTTAATTTTACTCATGATATAATTTCTTTATTGGCTTAATAAACTATTAATTAAATTAGCCATTAAACACTTTTTTCAATCCAATATTTCTGTCCTTTGCAACTTGAATAGGCTCTCTCATTAAAGATAAAGCATGTATAGTTGCTTTAACAACATTATGAGGATTAGCTGAACCTAATGATTTGGCTAATACATCGGTTACACCAGCACTTTCAAGTACGGCACGCATACTTCCTCCAGCGATCACTCCCGTACCATGAGATGCTGGCTTAATCATTACTTTTGCAGCACCTTTTTTAGCCACAATTTCATGAGGTACTGTGCCATGAAGAATAGGCACTTTTACTAAGTTTTTCTTAGCATCATCGATACCTTTTTGA
>JAGNOY010000390.1 GCA_017989935.1 Chitinophagaceae bacterium | reverse complement strand
TAAACAAATAAGGAAGGCAAATACCAATAATAGCCGCTAACATCCCAACTTATGGTGGCTTCCGATGCCCATAATTTGTATTTAGGGTAATAGGTAAAACTCACAACAATGAGTGTTATCGAAAGTAAGAAGTAAGTGAAAAGTGATTTCAGTGGAATTCAGATTAAAGTGGGCAAGTTACTATAAAAATAAATAAAATTTAATGCAGCTAATCATGATGAACGAGAATTATCATTTCAACGCAGTGTTTGATAAGGTTGAATAATTTCCCATTTTCTAAATAATTTCGTGAGCATAATTTGAGTTTGTTCATCATCAAAATCTTGGGTACTCCATGTACCCAGAGCGCAATCTCTAGGGATAGTCAATACGCTATCTTTATTTTCATGTAAAAAGTATAAAGACTGCTTTTGGCAAGCATTCACCGATTTTTCCGGATTCAAATCATAGAGAGTAAAAATTCCAATAAACACCATTAAAATCAATCCATAACCAGATTTCAACCTGCTACTTTTAAAAGTAGAAAAAATAAAAACACTCGTAGAAACAAGAAAAAAAACGATCATAAAAGTTACAGGCAATAATGTATCATAACGAATAATATAAGGTCGATAAGATCTGTAGCCTCCTATAGGCAATAAAAATAGATAAGAGAAAACAAAGCAAGTTAAAGGAATTAATATATTCAATCTTTTCTTGTATTCAACATCAAGTCTATTTCTAAACAAGAAATAAATATTGATAATCGCTAAGATGCCGATATACAGAAAGGCTGAACGTAAGGTGAATATGTAATACAAGCCTTTAAGCATCAAAAAATACCTTTGACCTAAAGACATCGAAAGATTTCTTTCGCTATTAAATCTAGAGACATAAAACGCGTACACAGCAAGGATCAAGAGTAAAGAAGTATGAAATAAAAATGTTTTATTTTTAAAAAGGTTTTTTAAAGAACTTTGTTTGGATTGAATGAGATAAAAGAAAATTAGCCAACAAACAATTAAAAAAATGATAGGCTGAGCTAAGGGTGAGCTGAATGCCAAAAACAAAGCAAGAAGTAAATGTCTTGCATGTTGAAAAATAGAAAAATTAATTTCCCCTGTATGATATCCTTTATAAAATGGTAGAAAAAACCAGGCAAGAAGTAATAGAGGTAAAGCGTAAAAAATGGCATAGCTCGCAGAACGATCTATGATGCCTATCGCATCGTAGTATTTATTATACTGAACAAAAACCGTTGCCAAACAGCAGACTAATAACACAGTCAACGAATTTAATTTTGTAGTCACCTCTACATACTGCTTAGTTAGCCAAATAAAACCTAAGTGAATACAAGTTGCCAAACACGAGGTGGTTAAATACACGCAAACAATTGGATTCTTCACAAAAAAATGAATGGCACGAAATACATACTCACACCACAATACACTTAACTGATGACACATATATCTGCCAGCGCCGCCATAAGAAATGTGTTGTGTTACTGCCTTAAAACCAAACGGGTCATTCAATACATCTTCATACCAAAGTATAGGCACGGCCAATTTAGGCAAATCGCCGTCTAAGTTTAGGTGATAATAATGATAAGCTGAAAACAAGATATCAAACAATAAAAAAAGGATCATGCCTATGATTAAACCATAATCCAGCTTTGAAAATTGTTTCATTGAATTGTTTTAAACTTAGTCTTTACCTGCGCCTTTAAACTGATCTTCTACTTGCCTAAAGAGCACATTGAATGTAGTTAAAGAGCCATAAATTCTTGTGATATATTGCTGTAAGTCTACTTTCTCTTCATCCGTCAAAACTTTATGTGCGTTGATTTGTTGTTCCATGACCCTAACTCGATCTCTGACCATTACAATTTTATGAAAAAAAGTTTCAATTGGAATTTCCTTTTGCTGCATGGATTCTTCGAAAGGCTTTAGAATCATGTTGCCTCCTATCCATTTATTTCCTAAGGGTACACGTTGACTGATTTCACTTCTATCATCTAACACTTTATGCAACATGAATTCAAGATCGGCCATATTGACCATCCCTGTGGATTCTGATGATTCTACCGCGGTTAGAATTCTTAACCCTTCAAAATTCTTACCAATACTTTTTACTGCATTACTACTTTTAAACCAAATATTATTGAATTCGGTGCCGATATCAACTACTACACCTTTCCCAAAATTAGGATGCTCTACCCTAGAGCCTATGCCAAGTTCCATGATTATAATTTTGAAACGAATATACTACTTCAACGCAAGGAGTGAAGTATTAAGTATGTTTTTTTATCTCTGATATGGTTTAGAAAATACCCAATCGGCATGAACTTACCGAACAAAGGTTTTGAAAGGATAGATCATTATCAACGACTCACAATTTATGTATCGCGGTAAGGATTGCAGTAGAAAGCCCGCATTCCGAGAGGCTTTACAACATATTTTTCTACTCAACTCATCATAGCCGAATCGGAAGTGGACTTGCAACGGAAAGCCTGGTTACCGCCCAAATAAAAAACAAACAACATGCTAGAATCAATTTATTACTTACCTTCATCAATTATTATATGTTGACTTGATAAAATGACTTTAATTTCTCAATTAACTTTTACCCTGCTCAAATTTCACAGAATTCATTTCAGGTGCATCTCGGTTTTCATCATCTTACTGCTGCCCACTTTCATCCAAGCACAAA
>JAGNOY010000389.1 GCA_017989935.1 Chitinophagaceae bacterium | reverse complement strand
GTATTTCCACCAAGGGTATTCGCCTTCACCTTCAGGAATCCATGGGAATTTACCGATATACAACACATTGCTTCCTAGTGATTGCATGTTGTTTTGGATATTGCGTTGCAAGCTATCAAAGACTGTCAAAATACTAATCACACAAAACACACCAATCGTTACCCCTAATAAGGATAAAAAAGTACGTAGCTTATTGTTACGTAATTCTTCAAAGGCGATCATGATATTTTGAAAAAAGAGACTAAGCATGTTTGAGGATGTAAATATAAGACCAATGTGCTTTCATTGGAAAGAGAATTCCAAAGATGAATAGTAAGCGGTAAAGCAAGTAACAAAATAAAAAAAAACCATCATCTCTAATGGGCTTCAATTCTTTAACTTGGTTACGTTGTCCGAGAACAAGAGGCTTGACCAAGCATCACATAACAAAAGTAATTATATTTTTTGTTTTAAAGGTAATAGCATTGATTTTACAGAAACATTAGAAGTGCATTCTTCAATATTAAATTTATTAACTTGGATAGACCCTAAGCTTATTAAATTTTTAAAAGACTTTGACAAAATCCAAATAACAATTGACAAAGCAAGAAAAATTATTATTATCCGCAAAGTTACCCGCTTGTTTTTCCACTTTTGCCATGACGCAAAAGTTGAGCAAAAAGTCTAGGCTGAAGATTCTTGGCATAAAAATAATTTCATCTACGCCACTTTTATCCAAACTCGCACTTCAAGATATTCACCATATAACAACATCTGCTTGTGCTCAAACAGTGGATAAAAGTTTGGCTTCGATTTCAATATTTTTAGCTGCCTCGAATCTTAGGCCACCTATTCTATGAAGATTTTTTGCAGTATATAGGCAATAGATAGAAGACATCTGTGTTCATCAGTTTATAAAGTAGTTTAGCGGATAATCATAAGAAAAATATAAAGTCCTGCCACTAAGATGGATTTGGAAAAGGGTGACTTTACAATAAGACTAAAATTTAATACCTTCAAAACTCTACCTTCAAATGATTAGCTTATTTAAAATTGATCACAAAACCACCATAAATTCTCCCTTGCAACAGTCCAATTTTGCCTATTCTTTTTTCATTGATTAAATAGTTTCTATCATCAATATAGGCGATTCGAAAATGTTTGAATTTGCAGGCTAAAGAATAGGTGAAATGTTTGATCGTAAAGCCTCCTGAAATTAGTACTTGATTAAAAGGAATATAATTGAATCCTATATTTGCATCATAAAGTCCTTCTGAGGTAACTAATAAATCGGCTCCAGTATGCAGTCTGCGATATTTATATAGGAAACCTAGTCCTGCTGCACGAAGATTTTTGTCTGGTTTATTCTGAGCTATTGATGGAAATGCATCTGAATACAAAGTAGAGCCTAGTATATTCATCAGATTTACACCAGCTTGTAAGTTTGGACTGATTTTATAAGTTGCAGATAAATCAATATCGCCTTTATGATGTCGAATGATTTGATCTATATTTAAGCTTTTGCCCTGAGCATCGCAATACAAACTATCAGGAATGTTGAAATGTTGGGTTAATAATTTTAAGCCAAGTCCAATGCTTAATTGTTGGTTGATTTTATAGGCTGTGCTGAGTTGGAAAGCGTTTTCTATGAGTGTCATCGGTAAAGAATCTTCAGTACGTATAGAAAATCCTTTTGCAAAAGTGGCTTCTCTGTATTCGTCTTGTTTGGAAATTAGAAATCCTAATCCAACACTTAAAGATGGACTCAGCTTCATAAACCCTTGTAATTTTCCGATATTTTTAAAATTTGTCAATAAACTTATATTGCTAGGATCTTTAGCAAATGACATGGCCGACGGATTGAAGAATACGGCTTCGGACATATCTCTATTGGGTGAAAAATTAAATCCTTTATTCGCAGTATGATACATCGATGAGGCTTGCAAAAAATCGCCATATTGTATGTTACCTTCACCTAAGCTAGCACTCCCTAAATTGATATTAGAAATGCCACCACTAGCCGCCACTGTAGTTAAGGTAGTTAATAAATTCAATAAGGCAGGTGTACCACTTAATACAGAGGCATAACTCATATGATCTAAATCTTGACCTGCCTGTTTGATGACCACTTGGGTGATGCTATCAGCTAAACGTGGAGTAAGCTCGCTTTTTGCACAGGTGGTTTTTAGCATCCAGTCTTTGATGGTCACATAGGTTTTTTCTTGATTTTTTTTGGAGCTAAATTGATCTTCTGAAATAAATACACGACGCACTGATTCCTTACAATCTGCGCACGAAGAAATTACTTGAAGAACTAAAATTTTATCCTGAAAACGTTGAATATTCAGACCTGTATTAATTTCAAAATAGCCAGAAGGATAACTCGCTGTAGGGGTTGATTTTGCTGGACGAAATGTGGGAACTACCACAATATTTTCGGCTCCTTTGGTCGTACTTGGCGTTGGGTTCATGCAACGAATCTTACCGCGCAAACATAAATTTTGTGCTTGACACCACTGACTAAGTAAGAGTAAAAGAATTAATTTCGTTTTCATATCAAGGTGACTGTGGAGTGATTGGATTGAGATAAATATCTAAATCAATTTTTTTATCTTTGGGTAGAAAGAAGAAAAATTTATCTTCAAACTGAGGATGTGAAGTACTGATGGTAATTTCTTCTCCCGGTAAAAAATCATCAAGTACTAATTTGTATGTGCCATCTGTGGTTG
>JAGNOY010000049.1 GCA_017989935.1 Chitinophagaceae bacterium | reverse complement strand
GTTCGCGTTGTTTCCAAGATGAAATACATTTGATATAATCTTGGTGACAGGCTACAACTTCATCATTTTTCTCTAAGTGTATACCAAAAATAGCATTGTTTAAAGCTTCGGAGGCATTACGAAAGAGCGCAATTTCTTCTGCCTCTGCTTGTATCATTTCGGCTAATCCTTGCTTAACGATATCTCTGCCTAGCTCCATCACCCGCCAAGTGAAATAACTAGGTGATGTATTTAATAAATGATAGTAATGCGTAAAGGCTTGCTCCACATAATGCATATTCGAGCAAACGCCTCCATTATTTAAATTGATATGCCCAGAAGGCGCAGGGAATAATTGCTGAACCTGAATCCAGAATTCTTCATCACGCGCTAACTCATCAGCTTCTTTATCAGGAATATTCAGTTCATACTTCGGGAAAGGAAGTTGAAGGGTAGGGTGGACTTGCAGAAATTCATTCCATTGAGTTGACCAAGTAGACATGATAATTTTTTAAGGAGATTAAAGAATGAAGATATAGCTAATTTATGTGTTGGCATAAAAAAACAATGACTATACGCTAAACTACCTTACAAAGCTAATGAACACAGATGTCAACTATTTAATAACAATATATTGCAAAAGAAATTTCATTAAACAGACGGCCCAAGATTCGAGGCAGCTAAAAATATTGAAATCGAAGCCAAACTTTTATCCACTGTTTGAGCACAAACGAATGTTGCTTTATGGCAAATAACTTGATGTGCGAGTTTGGATAAAAGTGGCGTAGATGAAATTATTTTTATGCCAAGAATCTTCAGCCTAGACTTTTTGCTCAACTTTTGCGTCATGGCAAAAGTGGAAATACATAAGGGTATCTTTGCGGATAATTAAAAAAAAAACATCCAATTTTCATTGGATGTTTCATTTACTTTTTGCCAAATATTTATTTGGTTTCTTCAACTATCTCAGCGTCTTGCACATCATCGCTGGATGAAGCTGTTGGGCCGTCTTGAGGAGCACCGCCTTGCGCTTGTTGATCATTCATCGCTTTGTATAACTCTTCGCTCGCAGCTTGCCAAGCAGTATTTAAGGCTTCTAAACTTGAGTCAATGCTATTGATATCCTTAGCAGCATGAGCAGTTTTTAAAGTAGCTAAGGCTTCTTCAATCACTGTTTTCTTTTCGGCTGGGATTTTGTCACCATAATCTTTCAATTGTTTTTCACTATTGAAAATTTGACTATCAGCCATGTTTAATTTTTCAATTTCTTCGCGAAGTTTCTTGTCAGCATCTTCATTCATCTTCGCATCATTTCTCATTTTTTCGATTTCTTCTTTGCTTAAACCACTTCCTGCTTCGATACGGATATTTTGTTTTTTACCTGTTCCTTTATCTGTAGCACTTACTTGAAGTATTCCATTCGCATCAATATCGAAAGTAACTTCAATTTGTGGTACACCTCTTGGGGCTGGTGGTATGCCATCTAAGATAAATCGACCTAAATTTTTATTGTCTTTAGCCATAGGTCTTTCTCCTTGCAATACATTGATTTCAACGCTTGGTTGATTTTCTGCAGCTGTAGAGAAAGTTTCTGATTTCTTCGAAGGGATGGTGGTATTGCTTTCAATTAATTTAGTGAAAACGCCTCCTAATGTTTCGATACCTAAAGAAAGCGGCGTTACATCTAGTAACAACACATCTTTCACTTCACCAGTCAATACACCACCTTGGATAGAAGCTCCGATAGCAACGACTTCATCAGGATTTACACTACGATTTGGCTTGCGACCAAAGAATTTTTCTACAACTTCTTGAATTTTTGGGATACGTGTACTACCACCAACCAAAATTACCTCGTCAAGATCTTTTGCCTCAATACCTGCATCTTTTAAAGCTTTACGACAAGGTTCTAAAGTTCTTTCTACTAATGAATCTACCAATTGCTCAAATTTAGCACGAGTCAATTTTTTCACTAAGTGTTTCGGTACATTATCAATCGCTGTGATATAAGGTAGGTTGATTTCTGTTTCAGTCGCAGAAGATAATTCAACTTTTGCTTTCTCTGCGGCTTCTTTCAAACGCTGCCAGCTCATAGGATCTTTGCGTAAATCCACATTCTCTTCAGCCTTGAATTCATCAGCTAACCAATCCATCACACATTTATCAAAATCATCACCACCTAAGTGGGTATCACCATTAGTTGATTTTACTTCAAACACACCGTCACCTAATTCAAGCACAGATACGTCAAAAGTTCCACCACCCAAATCAAACACTGCAATTTTGCTATCTTGGTTTTTCTTGTCTAAACCATAAGCCAATGCAGCGGCTGTAGGCTCGTTGATGATACGTTTTACAGTTAATCCAGCAATTTCGCCAGCTTCTTTAGTAGCTTGACGTTGAGCGTCGTTAAAATATGCAGGCACCGTGATAACAGCTTCTGTAACTTCATGACCTAAGAAATCTTCAGCGGTTTTCTTCATTTTTTGAAGTACCATAGCCGAAATTTCTTGAGGGGTATATAATCTGCCATCAATATCCACACGTGGGGTATTGTTGTCACCTTTCACAACTTTATAATTACTTTGAGAAATTTCTTCTGCTACCTCGTCAAAACGACGACCCATGAATCTTTTGATACTCATCACAGTGTTTACAGGGTTAGTGATAGCTTGGCGTTTTGCAGGATCACCAATTTTTCTTTCTCCGTTTTTCAAAAATCCAACTACCGATGGCGTGGTACGCTTCCCTTCGTCATTTGCAATCACTACAGGCTCATTGCCTTCCATTACACTTACACAAGAGTTGGTTGTTCCTAAATCAATACCTATTATTTTTCCCATTTTGATTATTTATTTTAAATCCTATACTCAATGATTGTGCCACAGCATTTTTGAAACTTTTTTTAAGTAAAGCTGTCAGTATTTTGCCACTTTTGACACAATTTTGTGACTTTCTTTCCAATATACGTGCTTATTTGGGCGTGTCCCAGATGGCAAAAACAGCCAATGCCATCTGGGTCAGGCCTTTCACTCTAATCCCTCCACTCGTTTTGAAGAACGAGTTGTCGGGGATTTCCGTTGCAGTCCTTCACGCGGGCTGGCTAGTCTTCATGAAGTTTATGACAAAGATCACAGTGTCTAGAAAATTGAAATTGTATTTTTACAGTATCAATAAATAAAATATGGAAAAATTGTTATACCCAAGATTTCTCTTAGTAAAAGATAATTTTTACAAAAATCCTCAAATTGTTTTAGAGGCTGTTAAACAAGCTTCATTTTATGAACCCGAACATGTAACAGGTTTTCGAAGTCGAACTGTATATCACGAACCTGGTGTCAAACAAAAACTTGAGAAAATTTTGGGTGTTAAAATCACTCGCTGGGATACTGATCCCATCGAAGAAAATGGGGTTTTTTACCAAGGATTTTCAGATGGCAAAAGAAAAGAAGTACCTGGCGTACATTCAGACGAACCTTATAATGATATTACTGTGCTCATTTATTTGACACCTGATTTGCCTTATGATTGCGGCACTTCTTTATGGATGCACAAACAAACGGGCCTAATAAATCCAGCTACACCACAAGATGCTAGAAGGCTCAACATCAAATTGTCTGAGTTGAGAAATAGGCTAGAAGAAGATAGCAAATTACGTGATAAGTGGGTTGAAATTGATCGAGTTGGTAATCGTTTTAATCGCATGGTAGCCTATCCTTCTGGGGCACTTCATTCTGCTACCAAGCACTTTGGTGGGGATATGAAAAATGGTCGAATTTATCAGACTTTTCGAATTGGAGTCGATTGGAGTACTTTCAAGATGAACAATGTTTAAGATGTCAAAAACTCTTGCCATAGCAAATTATACCTGTATGGATCTGTTGGTTTTGTGATGATCATTTGTTGAATTAAATCTAATTTCTTTGCCTCCTTGATGTCCAGTGACGAAACTATCAAAGCAAAGTCCTTACATACTTTTACTTGCTCCGCCTGAAGAGCCTTCTTCATTATTAGTTTTTGCATCAGAGCAGCATAACATGCTTCAACGGCTTTCACTCGATTTCCAGCAAATTTATCTTGAATCATTTTTGACACTTTAGCTGTAAAAAAATGGTGTGATCGAGGTGTACTCGTTGAAAATTTCAAGGCAATATTGTTTTCGGTAAACCGCAAGAGTATTTTTTCGTTTGATCTGTATTTATTTTTAGTGCTAATTTTTTGATGCTCACTTTCGGCTAATTTTCGGAGCTGAGGGTCAAGGGGCCTGAACCCATATTTGTAATAAAACCAAAATGCGCCAGTCCGAATCCCATCTGGATTATCTAACCCATATTGATAAGGCTCTACTTCAACACATTGAAGTTTGAACACTTGTTTATAGACTCGAAGTAATTGACACATGATATAACCAGATTCTCCTCCTCTAAAGGCCTCTAATATATTCAGTCCAAACATGGCCATATATCCAAAAACCCAACTACCTCCATATGAAATTGGATACCCATTTTTGAAAAGAGTATAGCCAATATAAGATTGCAAGGGCATTTGTCGTGAAGCTGCCATGCCATAAATTGCAATAGAAATACCTCGCTCCAAAACAAAATATTTTAAAGAAGATTTATCCATATAGGTCGATGGATCGGTTTCACGCATAGTTAAGACCAAGGATAATTTGATGACTGATTCAACTTCGTTTAACAACGTTTCACTTAGATCTAGGGGATCAGGTATAGCTTGATTCAATAATTGTACATGATCGAACTTTTTAAGTAATTTTTCTTGGTACACTATCGGTGCAAACGAAATTCGATTATAAAGTCTTGAATAGCGGACGCTATAGGGTTTGATTTGTATAAATGCTTTCAATGAATCCCACAAAAAATCTTTAATTGTAGCAGTTTCATTCAAGGTGCTAAATTCATTGAGCAGAAAATCAAGACGATTTGCCTTTTTTATCTTCAACGCATCAAGCATTTCTATATTACTTAATTCCGCAGTTGTTTCTTCGTGTTCGAGCGGTGGCAAAGTGATTCTTAAAATATCTTTTAATGCTGTACCTTCTTCTTCAAAAGAATCTAATTCGAGCGAACAATCTTTTCTGTTGATTAACCAAGATAAAAGATCATGAGAAAATCGAGTGATCATGCTGGTATGTGGTAGTCCAGTATCTTGTAATTCTCCTATGTTAGCTGCAGTAATATTTTTAATAGTGTTAGCAAGATGCTTAATTTCTTTGATGGCGAATTGATAGATGTCTTCGTTGTTAGGATGAGTGACGATAAAAAGCAATGACTCTTGGTAAGCCATGGCGTGTTTTAAATCAATAGATGTTTTTGATAACTCTCGAAGAATTGACTTTTTTGAATAAGTACTTTCTTCGTCAAAAACATATAGTACAGATTGAAGTTTACTAAGTAGGGCAGAAAATGAATTTTTCATGCAATAAAGATAAAAAATGTAGTCGCAAATGAAAGGTTAGACGATAAACGTATTTTCTTTGAAAAGAAATACTGTCAAAATCTAAAGCACTTATTTTAAATCTTGCATGGGGATTGTAGAAAGAACTTTCATGGCTGCTACTCTGCCAGTTTCGGCACCGCCATTCATGAATCCTTGAAAATCAACACTGCAATGCTCGCCTGCGAAAAATAAATTTCCAATTGACTCTGCTTCTGCGCCACCAATACTTGTCCATTGACCTACTTTATAACAGGCATAACTTCCCTGAGTGTATGGATGATCTGGCCAATAGAAAATTCCTTTTTTGCCATTATATTCCTTGCCTGAATTTTTAAAAACTTGATTTAATTGACTTACATATTCTTTGACTTTAATGTCTAAGGGTTGGCTTTTCATGGCTATACTTCCTTTGCCACCTGTTAAAAAGGTATACCCGCCTTCTTTGCCTTGCTGTAATTGCGAACTATCCCAGCCTAACTGAAAAGGCAAGTCTGTAAAGCATTGCCCAGATGCATGTTGCTGACGCCATATTTTTGTTTTGTAACCAGCGAACATTTTTGCATTCATTCCATAACCTAATTCATGAATACATTTCTTTTTAATTTTTGTCATGGCAGGAATTTGCAGCACTACTTTTCTCAATTGAGTAAAAGGGATAGTGCAAATTAGATAGTCGACATAACGCTTCTTGCCATTGCTGAAATACACATAAAATCCATTTTTATGTTGTGCAATTTTAGTTACACTATGATTGAGTTTTACTGCAGGAAGTCTTTTAGTGAGTTCGTCGGTGATTCGTTGATTGCCACCTTCGATTTTATATCTTTCATCACTATCGCCAAATAAATCGTCGCTTTTTTCTGGCTTAAAAAGAAACAGAAAATTAAGCGCAGATTGTTGATTGATGTCCATCCCATATTCTGTGGTAAAGGCAACTTGAAGCAGTTTAAATAACCAACCTTTGATGCCTTTTTTTTGAAGATAAGTTTCAATAGACATTTTGTCGAATCGTTCGGCACCTTGGTGGCTTTTATAAGTAATTTCTTCGGGTAAACTTTCTATATCGGCTGTAATTTTTTGAAGATAAGGTTTCCAGCTTTTTACCAAATCACTTGCTGTGTATTTGTGACCATTAAAATAAAGTATTTGTTTGGTCAAGTGGGCATCTTGGTTTGTATCAATTAAAGGTAAATTGAATTCAGAAGCTAGCTGTAAAATATCTTCATGTGTGCTATCAATAAATTCGCCTCCTAATTCTGTAGTGATATTTTTGCCTAATAGTCCTTTGGTTGTATACATGCGACCACCTGTTCGGTTACTGCCTTCGAAAATGTCAGACTGAATTCCTTTTTGTTGAAGAATATAGGCTGCATGCAAGCCAGCGATACCTGCACCTAAAATGCCAATTTTAAAATCCTGTTTTTCAGTGTTGTCTAAGTAATTTTGGGCAAAAGTAGGGAGTGATGGTAATACGCTCAAGCCTGTGGCGCCTATCAAGGAGTTTTTGATAAAGTTTCTTCGTGAAGTATTGCTTAGTGTAAGTTGATTGGACTTACTTTCTTTTAAGTTGGCTTTAAAAAAAGTTTGGCGCAATAGATTCAGTAAATCTGTTTTTGTTTTTTTCATGGTGTTGGTTTGTAGTGCCAAAATACATAGACTGAATTACTTGTGCAATAGAAAACAGAAAAAAGATTGCAACACTTAAATTATGATTTTATCTTGCGCCCAAACTTAATTTGGAGGAAGAATGATGTATAGACTTATTTCATGACATTGAACGAAAGCCTCGGGCAGGGATTGCAGCGGAAAGCCCATCTCGTTCTTCAAAACGAGATGGCTTGGAGCGAAAAGCCCGGTCTCGTGGGGTTGTCGAGATTCATAAGGTGAGTTGTTACAAGCCAACCTCACGAGAGCCCGCCAAATGATTGTTTAATTAAAATTAGTATAATAAAATAGTATTAAATATGAAACATGCTTATGTATTTCCTGGACAAGGATCGCAATTTCCTGGTATGGGAAAGGAGTTATATGAACAATTTGATCAGGCTAAAGAGCTGTTTGAAAAAGCGAATGAGATATTAGGATTTAGAATTTCAGACTTAATGTTTACGGGCACTGCAGAAGATTTAAAACAAACGAATGTAACTCAGCCTGCGGTGTTTTTGCATGCTGTGATTTTATTTATGATGTCACCTGATCTTAAACCTGATATGGTAGCTGGACATTCATTAGGGGAATTTTCTGCCTTAGTTGCCAACAAAACCATGAGTTTTGAAGATGGATTGAAACTTGTTTCTATGCGTGCAAATGCGATGCAAAAGGCTTGCGAATTGAATCCTTCTACCATGGCAGCAGTATTGAATTTGGATGATGCCAAGGTGGAAGAGATCTGTGCATCAATCGAAGGTGAAGTGGTGGTGGCTGCTAACTATAATTGTCCAGGGCAGTTAGTGATTTCAGGGTCTTTAAGAGGCATTGAGATTGCTTGTGAAAAAATGAAGGAAGCAGGTGCGAAGCGTGCTTTGGTATTGCCTGTGGGTGGCGCCTTTCATTCGCCGCTTATGGAACCTGCAAGAATTGAATTGCAAGCAGCTATAGAGGCTACACAATTCAATTCGCCTATTTGTCCAGTTTATCAAAATGTGAATGCGAAGCCTGTGACGAATCCTGATGAAATTAAATCAAATTTGATTGCACAATTAACGGCACCTGTTCGTTGGACTCAGAGTGTGTTGCAAATGCAAGCAGATGGTGCTACACATTTCACAGAGTGTGGACCAGGCAGTGTGTTGCAAGGATTAATAAAGAAAATTTATAAGGAAGCGATTACAGATGGACTTGGATCTTAAGCTGTTTGAAAATAGCCCAATGATTTTTTTATAAGTTCAAGCAAGGGAGTTGGTTTGACGCCTTGTTTTAAATGAAATTTGGCAATTTGATAGGAAAGTTTACAGTGCTTGATTTGGGTATAATAAGCATCTCGAAGTCTACTATTCGGATCGAAGATATGCGCTGCATCTGCGGTGAGGCCATTCAATTCCATGATTTGAATATGTTGACCTTGGTACAGATCTTCAAAAGATTTTACTTTAAGATCGAATCTGCCATAATAGAAACCTGGAATTTGTTTTGCTATATTATCGAATACCTCATGCAGCTGATTGTTGATTAAATGATTGGCATCAAGAAATGAGGTGCCACGACAATGATTGCCTATCGGTTCGAGCAACACGATTTCATCAAGTTGAGGAATTCTATTGAGATCTAAATTTTTTTGAAGTCTTTCTATTTGTAAAGACGCTCGATAGTCTTTGATCATTAATTGACGGATGCTATGTTGGCCATCACCTTGGACTTGTAAGAAACCTTTTTGCGCGACGGAAGTTACATAACCCTTTTCTTGATCAGGGATTCTGATATAGAAAACCCCGAGTTCAATGGAATAGGGAATTAAATTTTGCAGCATGTAGTCTTCATCCATATCATGATGATAGGCTTGCAAGTCTGAAATTGATTGTAGAATAAGTACTTTTCGTCCACGTCCACCAATATCTGGTTTGGCTATAAGTGGGAATGTGAGTTGTTGTTGAATGAGTTGTTCGCCAACCAGGGTGAGATTAGAAAACTTAGGTACGAAAAGGGTCTTGGGCTTGTAAGCATCGGGAATATCATCAAGAATTTTTATTTTACTTTCTCCGAGAAAGCCACTGTCTTCCATACCCGGATTTACCACAGTAAACCAGGTGGCACACCTCAATCGAAGACCATACCACAACCATAATGGCCAAATAGGAATCACTAATAACCACCAGGTCCAATATTCGTGGTGTTTGATTCCAAGTTGTTGCAATATGCCTTTACGTGTAGGCAATGACATGCAGATTATGTATTTGGTGTTGTAAAAAATCTTCGTAGTGCCAATCTATGCTACCGTCTTCTTGTTTGTAAATAGAAGTCAAGCTAACCGTTCTAACAATATCATCTCGATTAATTTTTATGCCTTCTTCTTGGTTATCATCTATAGATTGTTTGTGGAAATCAATTAAGGCTTTTCTTGAATCTACAGGGAGTGATTTAAGCAAGTTGTGATACCATTTTGTTCTTTTTGTTTTTGTAGGTTCGTCATATAAGGTAGAAGAGCTCCATATCTGGGGCAAATTCCCAGGCAGTATGTTGTGATGCACTTCATCATGTGTGACTATAATTTGATGGATTTCTTGAAGCTGATGTGAAATAATTAGCAGCGTAAATGGTTCAAGATTAGAAAAATTATAAGACCTAACAAAATCCGTGATTGAATTGTAAGTAAAAAAATCTAGTACCACTAATCCACGACTATGTCTATAGCTTGCAAGTCTTTCGTGTTTGTCAAATCCTCCATTTAATAAACAAATGGTATACTTGTGGTTACCAGCAATCCATGTACCTTGTCCTTGAGGATCGGTTGGATAAAAGATCGAACCTTGGCTACCTTCATGTTTGGTCGGAGGTGTTGCAATGGGACGAGAAAAATG
>JAGNOY010000388.1 GCA_017989935.1 Chitinophagaceae bacterium | reverse complement strand
ATGTCTTGTTCTTCAAAACGAGGCATGGATTGTATTTATAGCTGGAACTAATCGTGCCAATGAAGGAAAAAGATGATGCCCCTCAAAAAAAATATTCATTTTATATCACATCCATATTATTAGCTGCTCATTTAGCGCAAGATATTATGGCATGTCTATTCGAAAAATTTGCCTCATAGTGTTGATATTTCACTTCTAACCGGCATCTTCAACTTCTGCCTCAACTTCCAAGAGATAACTACAGCACAATCCCTTAGACTCTCCTTGAATTTGAAGCCCCGGTGAGATAAACGGCAGCCTTTAGATTGATAAAAATTACATTGACGTTGAAAATTAGTCATAAAATCATACCTTTGCGACTAAACAAATCATGAAAAATATGAAAGCATCAAAAATTTTAATCGCGGCATTTATGACAGGTATGACTCTTTTTACCATGTCGTCTTGCAAAAAAGTGAAACAATTAGCCAATGTTGATATCAGTTTAACTGCGGCTGATATTAATTTAACTATCCCACAAATTAATGCAACAGGCAGTAGCACGTTGTCGGAAGTGAATGTACCATTGAATGTAGATAGTATCATCAAAGCCAACAATGCAGAGTTTGCCATGAAAAATATCAAATCTGTAAAAATGAAATCTTGCACGATTACGATGTTAGATGGAGATGCTGCCAACAATTTTTCAGCCTTAGAATCTGCTGAAGTCTTATTTGCATCGAATGCTGTGCCTACTTTAACTTCAATTGCTACAATTTCTGGAAACCCTGATGTTGAATCATATACAATTACAGTTCCTGTCAATACAAGTGCAGATTTGAAAAATTATTTCAATACTAGTTCTTATACTTATCGCTTAACAGGCAATGCGCGTAAAACTACTTCAAAGCCAATTCAATGTAAGGCAACTATTAAGTACACTTTGAATGTTGGACTTTAATCCGTACTCAATAAAACTAAAAAATCCCAGACTATATGCTGGGATTTTTTGTTTTATAAGTTGACTACCTTAAAACCTTTCGTTGTAGAAATAAAAAAAGAAAAATCCAGCCACCCATTCTGGCTTAATATTTTTAGCCTCCCCAATTCGACTTCCTTTATAATACACATCTCCATCTGATTCGATAAGTCCAATTCGGCTTCCGTTTTTGTATACATCGCCATCTTTCTCTATTTGGCCAACACGGGAACCATTTAGGTAAATATCCCCATCAGATTCGATTTGTCCAATTCGTGATCCGTTTTTATATACATCACCATCGGATTCAAATTGACCCACGCGAGAACCATTGACATATACATCACCATCAGATTCTATTTCACCCACACGACTGCCTTGGTAATAAACAGATTGTGCATTTGTTTGGACTAAAAAGCCCATCGACAAAATCAACATAAATAAACAAGTTTTCATAAGCATATATTTTAATCGAAGATATCAAAATTTTGTAATGAATTGTATACTCTACATGAAATTGTAAAATTTTTCTTTCATGAACTATAAGGTTCTTTCTATGAATTATTTCTTTAGGTTTGCATTCAATAGGCCAGCATGCTAAACAAAATAGATAAATATATTCTGAAGAATTTTATACTCACGTTTGTGGTGTTGCTTGCAGCGTTTTCGGCGATAGCTATTGTGATTGATTTGACTGAAAAAATAAAAGATTTTGTAGGTCATCAAGTGCCACTCACGCAGATTTTGTTGTACTTCAAAAATTTTCTACCTTATATATTAGCACTACTTTTCCCTATTTTTATTTTCGTGTCAGTCATTTTCTTTACCTCTAAAATGGCGAATCGATCTGAATTAATTGCCATTTTAAATAGCGGGATGAGTTTTCGTAGAATGCTAAGACCTTATATCATTGGTGCAGGAATGATTTCTGCTGTGCTGCTTATAGCGAATCATTATATTATTCCAAGAGCTAATAAGAACAGGTTGAAATTTGAAGAGACTTATTTATGGCAACATAGTTATAGCAAAGATGATAATTTTCATATGAGAATTAGTCCAACAGAATATATTTATATGCAAAACTATAATCCTGAATCGAAAACAGGTTATAGGTTTAGTTATGAAAAAGTGATAGGCACACAAGTCACAGAAAAAATATTAGCTGATCGTTGTACGTATGATAGTGTACTTAAACAATGGAAATTGTACGATGTGATGGAGAGGCATAATCAAGATGTAGGAGAGCGTATGGTTTTACAGAATCAACTTAGTAGGAAGTTTAAATTTGAGCCCACAGATTTAATTGAAAAACGAGAGGCCAAGCAAATGATGACGACACCTCAATTGAATGCCTATATCAAGAAAGAAACAGAAAAGGGCAGTGAAAGTTTGAATGAATATTATATTGAGAAATATAGAAGAACAGCGGCTCCTTTTTCGGCTTTCATTTTATCTATCATTGGTGCATGTATTGCATCACGAAAAGTTAGGGGAGGTAGCGGTATTCATCTGGCAATCGGTTTGATGATTAGTGCAGCTTATATTTTTATGATGCAATTTTCTACTACCTTTTCTATTAAAGGTAATTTACCACCTTTGCTCGCCGTTTGGATTCCGAATATATTTTTCAGTTTTGTAGCTTTTGGTATTTATAAGAAATTTTCAAGATAGAACAACGTTGTATTTGCGTGAGGGATAGTACTGAAAAGCCCATCTCGTTCTTCAAAACGAGATGGCTTGCAAGGGATAGCCC
>JAGNOY010000387.1 GCA_017989935.1 Chitinophagaceae bacterium | reverse complement strand
AGCGGATATTTTACAGAATCTACTACTTGTCCTTGGTTTATTTGAAGTCGCATCGAGTCGCAGTAATTAGCCATGGTTCGCATCATCAGTGCCATGGGTTTTACATCATTGGGGTCTTTAATGGGTTTATTACAACTTTCTTCTTGATTAGATGTTGAAGTATCAGCGTCTTGACAAGATATGATGATGGCTGTTAAAAGAAATAAAAGCGGAATTAATTTATTAAGCATAAAGAATTATTTTAGAATCACTCCTTTCGCTTCAAATACTAATTCTTTTAAGGGTTCTGTAATGGCTGCAATTTCTTCGGCAGATTTTTTATCGTCTTTGGCATATTCTTGAAGGTCAGCCACAGAGGTTACCTCTACTTTAGCAATCCCATCAATGATGGCTGTTTTTCCGGAAGCATCTTTTGGCATAAAAAAGCCATAATCTTTAAAAGTTACACGAACTGTGCTGCTATCACCATTTTTTAATTCCATCCAGCAGCCTTTCTTTTGGCATACAGCTTCAATTTTGCCACTAAGTTTGCAGTTTAACTCTGTTTGAGTTCCCATCATGTTCGCAAGACTATCGATTGGTTTAGCACCATCTTCAGTAATTTTTTCACCAAAAAATTGTGGTGAATCCGAAGTATTGGATGTTGATTTTTTTTCTGTTGATTCTTTACAAGAAAAGAAAGTGAATGTAATAAGTAATAAGACTAGTATGCTTTTCATAATTGAGAATTAAGTGAATGATAAATAAAGCTAAAAATTTAAAAGTCGAATATAATTAAAATTCTGTGATATTGAGGCAAAGTGCAAAATTCATTCATGTAGTTGCCTTCATGAAAGGTTGAATTTCTTGCATCAAAGTCAGGTATTTATTCTTCAATGTAGAACGTAATTAATTGATAATTATAGCCAATGCGACTTTGCAAGATTTAAATTAGGTTACTTGAATTTTATTTGATAGTTTAGATCATTATTCTTTAATAATTTATTCTTTTTCTGCATTTCTACCTACTATGAAATCTTTTTTGAATGTGTTAGATCAACTTGATGCTTGTGTTGTTTTAGACAAGCTAATTTCAACCGACTCCTATGTGAAAATTGATATGTCAGTGAATAACCCTGAGCTGAATAATCAAATTACAGTTACACCCGAGTCTCATGAAAGATTTATTCAACAATATGTAAATCGATTCGATGCACAAGTAGCATGGGGAGGGTACTTGGAAGTTCGAAATTTATATAGAAGAAGTAAATTGTTCCAACAAGAGAATAATCGAGAACGAAATATTCATTTAGGGCTGGATTTTTGGGCAAAAGAGGATACTGTAGTATTAGCTGCACTCGATGGGAAGGTGCATAGTTTTCGAAATAATTTAGGCTTAGGAAATTATGGGCCAACGATAATTTTAGAACATAAAATGCAAGGGATTAAATTTTATACATTGTATGGGCATTTGAGTTTAAAAAGTATCAATCATTTACATGTAGGCAAAAGGGTAGATGCTAGTCAACCAATAGGTAGTTTAGGAATTTCTTCAGTGAATGGTGATTATGCACCTCATTTGCATTTTCAATTAATTCGAGATATACAATATCGTGAAGGTGATTATCCAGGTGTATGTCATGCAGAAGATTTAACCCTTTTTATGAATAATTGTCCTAATCCGAATAGACTACTCAAAATTCCTGAATCATAGTCCGCCGTGATGTGGAACTAAATGACTCAACTTGAATAATTCATTTCTGTTTACAGATTAGTTCTATTTTTGCCAACATGAAGACTTTTATTCAACCCTTTATATTGATTGCGATGTTAAGTATGCTTAATTCTTGCAATGATGCCTCACCATTTAAATTAAAGAAATTAGATTATAAGAAGATAGTTCGCTTGTTGCGAGGGCAAAAAACAAAAGATGCTATCAAATCAGATACAAGTAATTTTTTGGATAGTCAAGAATTTGATCCCCAACAAGATTCATTGGCAGATATTTTGAAACAATTTAATTTAGAACTTAAGGAAGATAGTCTTCAAATTGAAAAGTTAGGAATTAATGATTCGGGGATATTGCATTCAAACCAAGGCATGGATACTAATTTTTCTATCACAAAGGTTGATAGCTTTTCTGAAAACATTAAAGAAATTAATCCGGAAGAAATTAGAACTTTAAAGTATAATTTATTGCAATCCACACAGCCCGATTCCATGGCCTTATCACTAGAAAAAAAAGCTTGCTACCAAAAAGAATGTATGGTTTGGGCAGATATACATAAATCAACACAAAAATTATATTTATATGTCAACGGTGAAATAAGCGATTCGTTTAAAGTATCCACTGGTGATAAACAGCATGAGACACCTTTGATGGATTTAAGACCTAGTGGTCCAATATTTAAGAAGTATACGTCAAAAAAATTTCCTGGGGGTAATTATCAAGGTTTAGGTAATATGCCTTATGTGGTTTTTATTAGAGGTGGCTATGGAATTCATGGTACTACCACTGGAAATATTCCTAAGCTAGGTCATAAGGCATCGCATGGTTGTATTCGTTTACATCCAGACAATGCAAAAATTTTGAATGAGTTAGTTAGGCAGGCCGGTCTTCAGCATACATGGATCACGATAAGAAATTAATTGAAGAATTCTACGAAGTGAGTTTGATTAAACTTGTTACTTTTTATTCATGACGCATCTGGTAGATCAATAGCTTACATTTTT
>JAGNOY010000386.1 GCA_017989935.1 Chitinophagaceae bacterium | reverse complement strand
ATCTAACTGAAAAAGAAAATTTATTGAAGGAATTGGTTAAAGTTCAAGAAGAAGCCACCGAAAAACTATTGAGTTCACAAGCTAAACTTGAAGATTATCGTGTGTTGCTTTTTGAAGAAAATCGAAAGTTAGATTCAACACAAAACGAATATAATCTTTTAAAATCCTTAATCGATAGCTTGGAAGGGTATCCGGATAGTATTAAGTTTTTAAATAAAGGTTCAGGATGGAATCATCAAGCATCATTGCTTTCTGAATTATTCAATGTACAAGACGAGTATAGAATTGCGATTGAAAATTATTTAGATAAATACCTAAACTATTATGTAGTTGATAATCCTGCACAAGCGTATGAGGCGATTGCTTTATTGAAAGAACACAAAAAAGGGAAGGCTGGATTTTTTATTTTATCTGAGTTACAAGCAGAACAATCAACACCGGCTGCAAATAATTTTATTGCAGCACTTGATCTTGTACAATGCGAAGAAAAATATAAACCACTCTTACAGCATCTACTCAGTCAGGTTTATATTGCCCAAGGAACAGAAAGTCAAATTGATTCACCTAATGCAACTGTGTTGCAACAAGATGGTGCTGGATATCAAACTAAGCAACTCATAGTTGGTGGGTCAGTAGGGATTTTTGAAGGAAATAAAATTGGCCGAACGCAAAGACTTGATAAATTGAAACAGGAAATTCAAGCTTTAACAGAATCTGTCAATGCACATAAAATACAAATTACAGATACGCAAGATCAAATAGTCGGATACAATCAACAACTAAAAGATCAACAACTACAAAGAACGAAGGAAGAAATTAGTCGCCATGAAAATCAATTGGCCCAAATTGATCATAGAATAGAAAACTTCAATCACCAAAACGAACAATCAGAAGCACGTATCGAACAACTAAATGAGCAACTTGATGCAACTAGATATTCGATTCAAGAAACGCAAATTCATTATGGTGAAATGAAGCAACAAATGACGCTAGCTTTTTCACAACTGCAACAAAGTCAAGAGAAATTTTCAGTCGCTGAAGCTGAATACAATAAAACAAATGAAGAGTATAATCAATTAAATATTACCATCACTCGCCAACAAAGTCGTATCAACGAAATCAATCATGAGAAAACTTTAAGAGCTCAACAAATTGAAGATCTACAACTGAAAATTGTATCAAGTGAATCACAATTAGAAGAAACAAAAATTCAAACAGAGGAAACAAAAGCTCAATTAAAATTACTTGAAGAGCAATTATACAAGGCTTTACAAGATAAAGAAATTCAAGAAAAAAACTTAAACGAGAAAGATCAAGCCTTCTATAATTTCAGAAATCAAGCAACAGAAAAAGAAACAGCGCTCAATAAATTGCGCCGCGAAAAGGAAGCTGCTGAAACCTTATTGACAAGCATTAAGGATAAGCTCACTGAAATGAAAATTGAATTGACTTCCATGAAAGAAAGACTACATCTTGAATTTAGAATAGATTTGGATGAAGTATTAAAGCAACCAAGAACTGGTGAACAACGTATTGAAGAATTAAATATCGAAGTCGAAAAACTGAAGAAAAGAATTGAAAACTTAGGAGAGGTTAATCCAATGGCAGTTGAAGCTTATCGTGAAATGAAAGCACGTTTCGATTTTATTCAAGAACAAAAAAAGGATTTGAACGATGCGAAAGAAAGCTTATTAAGAACCATTGAAGAGGTTGAGTTAACAGCCAATCAAAAGTTCAAAGAAACTTTCGATAAGGTGAAAGAAAATTTCATTAATGTGTTTCACGCTTTGTTTACGCAAGATGATATGTGCGACATGAAATTAGTTGATCCTGATAATTTAGCTGAAACAGGTATCGAAATTTATGCACAACCTAAGGGCAAAAAACCAAGTACTATTACCCAATTATCGGGAGGTGAAAAAACCTTGACTTCTGCAGCATTTTTGTTTGCGATTTATTTAATCAAGCCCGCACCGTTTTGTGTATTAGATGAAGTTGATGCGCCATTAGATGATGCTAATGTAGGGAAGTTTACAAAAATGATCCGTCAATTTTCGGATAATTCTCAATTCATTATTGTTACGCATAATAAGCAAACAATGGCTAGTGTAGATGTAATTTATGGCGTCACGATGCAAGAAGCAGGTGTTAGTAAATTAGTGCCTGTTGATTTTAGAAGTTTAAATTAATATTTTTTGGGCGCGTCTCGTTGTGTTGGGAAGCCAAGCTCTCATCGATTGCATTAAGGCAACACAACGAGATCAGGCTGTACACTACAATCCATCTCGTTTTGAAGAACGAGATGGGATTTTCGTTGCCATCCTTCGCGCGATTCGAATCATTACATTAATTTTCATAACGTCACAACATGATTCTTATTGAGGAATATTTACCTAATAAGTCTTAGTTTTGTCTTATTATTTTTTTATAAAACAATTTAAAATTTATCTACTATGAGAAAAAATTTATTCTTATTTCTTTTAAGCCTTTTTGCTTATCAAGCAGATGCACAAGTATTATATCTCGAAACCTTCGACAATATACCTGGCCCAACAGCAGGGGGGGCAGGCACATACACATTTCCAACAAATATGTTATTACGAAATGTAGATGGTTTAGCACAAGACGCAGGTGTTATTTATGTAAATAATGCCTGGATTCGTAGAGAAGATTTTGCTAATAATGTGGCTGATTCGTGCGCATTTTCTACATCTTGGTATTC
>JAGNOY010000385.1 GCA_017989935.1 Chitinophagaceae bacterium | reverse complement strand
TAAATAAAAATACGTGAACCAAGGTTGGCAGAAAAACCGTAAAGAATAAAACAAAATGCTGGGCAATTGCACTCATCAAGGCTACTAAAATCACGCCGACTATTTTTAAGAGTCTATTCTTGATAAAAGCAAAAAATATCGAACTCGCAAAGGCAATAAAAATAATTTGATTGGTGAACTGTTGAACATCTTCAGGCTGTCCAAAATCAATATCCTTCACCAAAGGAATATACACCTTAAGGTTTATGATGGTCAACAACAACGAAACAACCACTAACAAAATCACATCACGCTTGTCTGTTGAATAATAATTTTTATCGTGCAACCACGAAATTTCCGTGAGATAATGCAAGGGACCTAACACTCCATAAGCGAATAAGAATAATTCAAACGGAATTACAAATGCCATGATAGCAGAAAAAATAATTAAGCCAATATTTATAAAATCTAGTTTGTGAACCGTAAAGGTAGATGGCATTGACATAGCTAAAATATTACCATTCAAATGTAAGATAAAGGCACTAAAAAAATAGACTAATTTTAAACACCAAAAAATTAATTGATTTTAAACCCATGTTCTGCACTTAAATTCTAAGCCAACAATTTTACACCTTTGTTTCTATGGAGGCGATACATTTATCAATTAAAGAAATATACTTATCCAAATCTTTCTGCAAAGCCTTCTTATCCTTTTGAATCGCCGAGTTTAATTGTGCCGCATTTTCTTGCTGAGAAATTCTTTCTGCATTTTTTTTATGCTCATCTAATAATTGCAAATAACTCATTACAGATTTTTTCAAAGCCTCATTCTCCGTTTCTAAGCGAATTATCCTCCCTTTAAGCTTTTTTACTTTAGAAACGATTTCAGTAAATTGTTGTTCAACTTTTGGCTCCATAAGTATTGAGAGCAGTAAAAATACGAAAACAAAATTCTAAGTTGAAACAAAATACTTAATTTCACCCTCTAAATAATCTAATATGTCTTTTGATCAATTGATTTCTGAGGCTTATAGCTTTAAAGGTGAAAGTTTTTTATTGGGCGGTGCAGTACTTGATGGCAAACCTGTAGCTGGAAGCAGAGTGAATCTACCTTTAAAAACCATGAATCGGCATGGGCTCATTGCAGGGGCAACAGGTACAGGAAAAACAAAAACGTTGCAACATCTCGCTGAAGGATTAAGTGACGCCTGCGTACCAGTGCTCATGATGGATATCAAAGGCGACTTAAGTGGTATTGGCGCTTCAGGTATCTTGAACGATAAAATTGCAGAGCGTTGTACACACTTAGGTACTGAATATATTCCTGCTGCTTATCCCATAGAATTTCTTACCCTAAGTAACGAACCCGGAAGCCGTTTGAGAGCCACTGTCACCGAATTTGGCCCAGTTCTATTCTCTAAAATTTTAGGCTTAAACGATACCCAAGAAGGTATCATGTCGATGATCTTTAAATATTGCGATGACAACCATTTACCCTTATTAGATTTAAAAGATTTGACTCGCGTATTGCAATACATGAATAATGAAGGCAAAGATGAAGTCAAAGAAGCTTATGGAAATATCTCCTCTCAATCTACTGGCACTATACTCCGAAAAATTATCGAATTGCAACAACAAAAGGCTGATGTATTCTTCGGCGAAACATCCTTTGATGTAGATGATTTGATGCGTATTTCAGATGACGGACGTGGCATGATATCTATTGTCAGGGTCACCGATTTGCAAGATAGACCAAAATTATTTTCAACCTTCATGCTTCAATTATTAGCCGAACTATATGCTAGCTTGCCCGAAGCGGGAGACTTAGACAAACCCAAACTTGTTCTATTTATCGATGAAGCTCATTTAATTTTTCAAGACGCCAACTCGGCTTTATTACAGCAACTTGAAACCGTCATTAAATTAATTCGTTCTAAAGGTGTAGGGATCTTTTTTATCACTCAAAATCCAACCGATATTCCGCAATCAATTCTCGGACAATTAGGACTTAAAATTCAGCATGCCTTAAGAGCCTTTACAGCCAAAGATCGACAAGACATTAAAAAAGTTTCGGAAAATTATCCTGAAACTGAATACTATAAAACAGAAGATTTAATCACTCAATTGGGTATCGGAGAAGCCTTGGTTACTTTACTTAATGAAAAAGGAATTCCTACGCCCCTTGTGCATACTATGATTTGCCCACCTCGATCGCGCATGGATATTCTTTCTGATGTGGAGATCCAACAAATATTGACTCAATCAAAAATTGCAAAAAAATATAATGCTTTAGTTGATTCGAAAAGTGCCTACGAAATCTTAAATGAAAAAATTACGTTGGCGAATCAGCAAGAAGAAGAAACGGAAAAACAAGAAGAAGTAGCCAAGGAAGCCAAAAAAACTTCTGCGCAAAAAGAAGAGAAAGGCACCTTAGAAACCATACTCTCAAACCCTGTGGCAAGACAAGTTGGTCGAACTGCAGCAAGTATCATCACACGATCTTTATTAGGCGTTCTAGGATTGAGCTCTACACGAAAAAGAAAAAGCAGCAGTAGTTGGTTTTAAGTAACAATTGAAGCAAATTAATTTCATTAACTTGGGCGGCATACACGCTTTTCGTTTCAAGTCCTCACACGCCAAAGCGCGTGCTGCGGGCTTTCCACTACAATCGTTGCCGCAATACAACATGGGTTGCGCTTGGCCAAGGTGGGGGGCAGAAAGCACTAAAGTTCGAAACTTAAACAAATGT
>JAGNOY010000384.1 GCA_017989935.1 Chitinophagaceae bacterium | reverse complement strand
TTATTCATGGAGCGTATTTTTTCAAACTCTGCGTTTGACTTGAGTTTCATTAAATCCACCCCTGCTTATCATGACCTTTGTAATTTCGGAGAAATAAAATACTAATCCTGTCCGAAGTATTGTTTATCAAAACAAGACAAAATATTTTCGATTGAGTTATTCATAGAGATGAAGATATGACTGAGTATATTCCGCCGAAGCTCAATGATTTACTGAGTCATCTTTATGATGCAGTTATGGCACCTAGCGGCTATCAGAGTTTTATTGAAAAACTGAGAGATTTCTTTGATCTTAAGGGTACTTTTTTGTTGATTCGTAATGTCCAGACACATGAAATTAAAGGATTGTGGATGTATGGCATGGAGAAGAAGTGGTTTGAAAGTTATGCCTTAGAGTACGCTCCTGAAGATATGCTCGCGCACCATATCCAGATATCGCCAATCGCTCATTTTTATGCCAGCAATTTGGATGTGCCGAACAATCATAAATTCACTGAGACTCGTTTTTACAATGAATGGGTCGTGCCTCAGGGCATTGCTTATGCAACTGGGGCTGTCGTTCTGCAAGAGGGGGCGTGGGTCACGGAGTTGTATTTGCAACGAGGACCGAATCATCAGCCATTCAGTCGTGACGAAATTGATCAATATAACCAACTGATTCCTCACTTACAGCGCGCTATGCAAATGCGTCAACGATTTGCGGATCTACAATTAGGTCAGAGTTTCTTGGCAGACGGTTTGGATGTGTTGGCGATGCCGACGTTCTTGTTTAGCGAGTTGGGACAAGTGGCGCATTATAATCAGAGCGCAGCTGTCCTTCTGAAAGCCTGTCGTCATCTTAAATTAGATAAAGGGCATCTTCAAACAGATGATGCTACAACGACCCGTAAATTGAGTGTTGAGTTGTTGAAAGCGATTCGTGCAAGTCGAGGCGATGGTAGTGATCTCAATAGTGTCATTTTATTACAACGCTCCGAACAGTTGCCTTTAATGTTGATAATTACACCCTTGCAATTAAAAGACCCCCTACAAGGCGCGGCACTCTTATTTGCGTTTGACCCAGAAACCACTCCGACTATTTCATCGTGTTTGATTCGTCGTCTGTTTGGATTTTCTGAGGCAGAAGCGATGTTGTCGGTTGCTTTGTGTAGTGGAAAGACAATAGTTGACATTGCGATTGAGCGCGGGACAACGATGAACACCATCAAGAGTCAGCTGAGAAATATCTTTGTGAAAACAGGCACGAAACGTCAATCTGAATTGGTGTCTTTGCTGCTTGCAAGCCCTGCGTATTTTCTCACCCAGAAGCCGTTATCTGAGGAAATTAGCGTTGGTGGGTCAGAATTGTATTCCAAAAGACCACTTAATTTATTAAAAATGTAACGGGCATCACCCAAACGGATGATATACAAAAAAATACAATAAATATATAATTTCTTACACTCCCTAAACTAGAAGCTAGAAGGTAATTAGATATGGATAAGTTAATCGTTGTTTTTTTTGTAGGCATTTGCTCTTTATTAACTGGATGCGGGGGGGGATAGTAAAACTACTCCTATCGATCCAAGTAATGGCGTATTGAAAGAAGCTACTGGTGCTACAGCCTGCACGTATGTTGAAGGCGGAACCACCAAACAATGTTTTAACACTACAAAAAATTATTGTGATAGTAGTCACATATATGGTAGTAATCAACAATTTTACGCTCATTCTAGATGCTCTGATTTAGGCTATTAAGATGAAGATCAATTATGCTAGTTTTTTTATTGGTATAATTACAGGCTGTATTGTTTTGAATTTATACAATTTTGTATTCAATGATTCCAGCACTCCACTTGAAAATAGAAGTTTATCAGGTGGAGTAAGTATTCCTAGTTCGAATGAAAATAGAGCTAATCCATCTGTAACACCTGAATCTATGCAACCGAGTACTCAACCTGAATCTATGCAACCGAGTACTCAAATAGTTTCACTTAAAAATCCAGTCCAAAAAATACCTAACCCAAAATCCCAGTATTCTTTAAGATCGATAGATTTTCTTAACGGTTTTCAAGATTGGCAAATAAAAAGTGCAGTAAAGGGTTTATTGGAAATTGATGTAAATAATCTTAAAAATGTTACTAATACGAAGCAGTTTACCGCTAGAGTTATGAGTGAGTTGATGAGTGATGTGGCAGGTGGTCAGGAAAATGATTTTGTGAGTCAGGGTGTACAAGTTGGTTTTCTTTCATCTTTAAATAAAGGTGATGATTATTATAAAAATACTTTTTCAAAAGATGATACACATAGTGTTTATGCAGCATTTAATACAAATGAAGATAATATAATTGTTAAATTTACTAATGTAACTAGTGGTGCGGTTTTGCTGGTCAAGGACTATGATGTTATACCAGGTGAACCAGGTGATAAATTAAATTACATAAAAATGGATATGCCTAAAGGGTTACCATCTGGGCGATATTCATTTAAATTATATAAAGCAGATAATGATTTAACTCAATTATCAACAAGTAGCTTAAATGTTGAGTGAAGAATGGGAGCAGTTGGTTTGTGGCCAAACAGACGATGCTAGTGTGGCGAATGCAGCAAATGGCGAAATAAAAAGCAAGCGTAGCCCGTATGGAATACGGGATAAATATCCACATAAACAAAAAAGGCATCTTTCGATGCCTTTTTTACCATCACAACCCCAAGGTTTAACCCTTAGCGCGTGACTTGAATTCGCCAGTA
>JAGNOY010000048.1 GCA_017989935.1 Chitinophagaceae bacterium | reverse complement strand
GCGTGTATACCGCCCAAGTCGTTCTCAATAAAAGTTGATTTGAATGCATTAGAATGGCAAGAGGTAATTAAATCATAGCTAAAATTGGTCACATTATAGACGATGTGTTGATTGTAATTTGTTGGTCAATGATTACCCAATCAACAGAAATTGAATCTTCAATACAAGAATGACAAAATCTATGCACCTGTGAAATTGATATATAGCAAAGAATAGATTGTATATTTACTTAAAGACAAAATTTTTAGTCTATGAAAATGAAAATATTCTTTCTCAGTTTTTTATTGATACTTGGTTTTATGTTTGTAAAGGCAAGTCCTTTTATTACTGTGTGGGATATGTCAATACCTGGTTCTGGACCCACTCAATTGAGTTTTGGTGTGGGCACTTCTGGTACAGCAAGCTATATATGGGAAACTATTCCAGCAGGGCAAACTGGCTTGGGTACTTTTACTGGAAGTACGCTGACTATTACTGGATTACCTGCAGGTGCTATGATTAGGTTGAGTATTGATTGGGCAAATTTTAAAAGGATACATATTAATAATGGAATAGATAAGGCTAAATTACTTGATATTGAGCAATGGGGAAGTGTGAAGTGGATAAGCATGGAGAATGCTTTTTATGGTTGTTCAAATTTAAATATTACCTCTTCAGATATGCCAGACTTAACCTTAGTTCAAAATATGAGAGGAGTGTTTTTTGCTTGTAGTATTTTGAATGGGCCATCAAATATAGGTGCATGGAATACCTCTAATGTGATAGATATGAGTTATATGTTTGGTAGCGCAGTGGCTTTCAATCAACAGATTAGTGCATGGAATACGTCGAATGTAGTAAATATGCAAGGGATGTTTATGTCAGCATACAATTTCAATCAGCCAATCGGTGCATGGAATACCTCTAATGTAACAGAAATGAGTTTTATGTTTAATGCAGATTCTACGTTTAATCAACCTATTGGATCATGGAATACATCAAATGTAATAAATATGAGCTATATGTTTTATTCGGCAAGTAATTTTAATCAACCCATTGGTAGTTGGAACACAGTGAATGTAACCGATATGAATCGGATGTTTGATCATGCAACATCATTCAATCAACCTATTGGCTCATGGAATACTTCGAATGTAACTAATATGCAAGGTATGTTTCATTCTGCAAGTGCCTTCAATCAACCAATTGGTTTATGGAATATTTCTAATGTAATAGACCTAAGTTACATTTTTTATTCTGCAACTAACTTCAATCAGCCAATTGGTGCCTGGAATCTATTGAACGTAATCAATATGCAAGGAATGTTTCATTCTGCAACTAACTTCAATCAGCCAATTGGTTCATGGAATACATCAAATATAACAGACATGAGTAATATGTTTAATTCTGCAAGTGCCTTTAATCAACCTATTGGTTCATGGAATACTTCAAATGTAACCGCCATGATTAACATGTTTACTTCTGCAAGTGCCTTCAATCAACCCATTGGTACATGGAATACTTCAAATGTGGCTAATATGGCAAACCTATTTCATTCGGCTTCAAATTTTAATCAACCAATTGGTTCTTGGAATACTTCAAATGTTACTTCAATGAGTCATATGTTTTATAATGCAACAACATTTAATCAACCCATCGGTTCTTGGAATACTTCAAATGTGGATAATATGCAAGCAATGTTTGCTTATTCAAATTTTAATCAACCGATTGGTTTATGGAATACTTCAAATGTGACTAATATGGTTTCCATGTTTTATCGTGCAAGCTCCTTCAATCAACCGCTAGGTAGTTGGGATTTTCATAGCATTACTAGTTTGGTAGATATGTTGAATAATAGTGGCCTAAATTGTACGAATTATTCTAATCTTTTAAATGCTTGGAATGCAAATTTAACAACACCTAATAACTTAAATTTAGGTTCGCATACATTACATTATGACAGTACTGCTATAATGTCAAGAACCCATTTAGTAAATAACAAAGGGTGGTTAATTTTTGGAGATACATTAATTTCAGGAATCTGTGAATCTGCTTATTTCATTTTGAATTTAAATCAAAGTATTTGTCAAGGAGATACTTTTTACAATCAAACTAATACTGGATATTATATTGATACATTATATGGGCCAACTAAGGATACATTGTTATATCTAAATTTATTTGTAGATCCTTCAATAGATACATTAATTACAAGAAGCCTTTGTCAAGGCTCATCCTATTTAGGTTATAATACCACTGGAATTTACATAGATACGATAACTACTCTTTATGGCTGTTCTTTTGTTCGTACACTTGATTTGACAATTATGCCTCTTCCTGATCCAATTATAACTCAATTAGGCGTTTTATTAATTGTAAGTAATCCTACTCCAGGATCATCTTATACATGGTATTATAATAATCAACCAATTTCAGGTTGGACAACAGATACAATTCCAGTTTCTCTAAATGGATTTTATAAGGTAAAAGTTACCAATGCAAATGATTGCGTGGGGTATGATACAATCTACTATGTGAACTTGGGTACCAAAGAAATGGAAGTAGCAGCCTCTTTTAATGTATATCCAAATCCAGCTAAATCTTTGGTGAATCTTGATATTCCTATATTGACGAACAACGCAGTTGAAATATCACTCACGGATATGCAAGGAAGAATATTATCTAGAACAGAGTTAAAGAATCAGCCTAAAGGGATTTGCCATCATCAATTAAATCTTCAATCTTTCAATTTAAGTGATGCGGTTTATATGTTAACTGTTTCTGTAAAAGACAAAATCTATACCCCTGTGAAACTTCTCTACAACAAAGAATAAACTTAATCTCTGCTTCTATTCATGAAAATAAATACATAATAGAGTAGGGTGGCTACTGAACTCACTGCGGCTACAACATAAGTCTTAGCAGCCCAACCTAAAGCTTCTTTTGCCTTTTCGTGCTCTTCACCTGTGGTCAACTGACTATTTTCTAACCAAGCTAAGGCACGATTACTCGCATCAAATTCTACAGGTAGGGTTAC
This sequence comes from Chitinophagaceae bacterium, assembly GCA_017989935.1. GTDB lineage: Bacteria > Bacteroidota > Bacteroidia > Chitinophagales > Chitinophagaceae > OLB11. The sequence goes on along the minus strand of JAGNOY010000048.1, from coordinate 7,048 downwards.
TAAAGAAAATATGGTAGAAAGCGAGAATAATAATATGCCTATCATAAAGATGGTCTGATTGCCACCGCCAAATCCCATCATCCCAATACCAGCCATGATCACCCATTGAGAAAGACTAGTCCCGATTTTTACTGCAGGTACCATTTTGCTCCGCATTTGTAACATGCTATAATTGGTTGCATGTTGCACGGCATGACCACATTCATGAGCAGCTACGGCAGCAGCACTGATGCTTCGACCTTCATATACATCCGGACTCAAATTCACTGTCTTGTTTTCTGGATTGTAATGGTCTGATAAAAATCCAGGTGTGCTTGTGACTTGTACATCATAAATGCCATTGTCTCGCAGCATTCTTTCAGCGATTTCCCTGCCCGACATGCCATTTCTCAATCCTATTTGTGCGTATTCCTTAAATTTCGACTTTAATCGATTGCTTACTAACATGCCAATTACAAACATGACGCCTGCAATCAGATAATAACCTCCATAAATTCCCATGGTATATAATTTTTTAAGATATTAAGCAAATATAAGCCCAATAAGCATTTGACTAATTAAAAATGCCATAGTGGCGTATAGTTAATGCAAATTAGTGACATAATGACTTATTTTTATTTATATTGATTGATAAGGAATTATGAAATTTTAAAAATTGAGCCTTAAATTTTTTGAAATTGCCCCTCTAGGCTGTACTTTAGCATTGAATTTTATGGGTTAGTAAGAAATGGGCTATCTGAAATATGATAGCCCTTTCTGTTTTTAGCCATCAATAAAATTAATTTTTTTTCAATTCTTTTTTCGCATTCAATGATTGATTGAGTCTGATGAAATAAAATAATTTTCAGTAAAAAGTATTTTAGTTCACTCATCAAAAAGAAATATATTTGATGTTCTCCCCACCACTTATTTAAATTTACATCCATTGTCAAAAGCAAAATCAACATATATCTGTCAACAATGTGGAACTCAAAGTGCCAAGTGGCAAGGCAGATGTCCTTCATGTAACGAATGGAATACTTTCGTTGAAGAAATAGTACAGAAAGATAATAAAAAGGAAGTATGGAAAGATGAGCAACAAGATGGCACTCATGCTAAAGCAAAATTATTGCATGAAATTTCCGAAGGAGAATCTTATAGAACATTAACCAAGGATGACGAATTAAATAGAGTGCTTGGTGGTGGCCTTGTTGAAGGATCTGTAATATTAGTAGCTGGCGAACCTGGTATAGGAAAAAGTACTTTATTTCTTCAAGCTTGTTTGCAAATGAATGAAATTAGAAGTCTGTATGTAAGTGGCGAGGAAAGTCTGCAGCAAATTAAAATGCGTGCTGATCGTTTGAAAATTCAAAATGATAATTTTTATTTACTTACAGCCACCGATACACATACCATCTTCAACGAAATCAAAAAAATCAAACCTCAACTCATCGTCATTGATTCTATTCAAACGCTCGAAACAGCTTATATCGAAAGTGCCCCAGGTAGTGTGAGTCAAGTTCGAGAGTGCACCGCCGAAATCGTGCGTTTTGCAAAAGCTAGTCGAACCCCTGTGTTTATTATTGGACATATCACAAAAGATGGACATATCGCTGGCCCCAAGGTGTTAGAACATATGGTGGATACAGTCTTGCAATTTGAAGGTGATCGACATTATGCTTATCGTATATTGCGCACCACCAAAAACAGGTTCGGTAATGGCAGTGAATTAGGTATCTACGAAATGTCCGAGGGTGGCTTAAGACCTATTTCGAATCCTTCAGAACTTTTAATTTCGCAAAAAGAAGATGCATTAAGTGGTATTGCGATTGCTGCTACTTTAGAAGGAGCAAGACCTCTGCTAATCGAAACACAAGCCTTGGTGACTCATGCAGTGTATGGTACTCCGCAACGTACTGTGACTGGTTTTGATCTCAGACGTTTACAATTACTTTTAGCGGTTCTTGAAAAAAGAGGAGGATTTCATTTCGGGGTTAAAGATGTGTTCTTAAATATTGCTGGAGGTATTAAAGTCGAAGATCCTGCCATCGACTTGGCTGTGTTATGTGCCTTGCTTTCTTCTTATGAAGATAAAGTATTACCGTCAACCATTTGTTTCGTAGGTGAAGTCGGATTAAGTGGCGAAATTCGTGCGGTGAATCGCATCCAACAGCGTATTGCTGAAGCTGAAAAACTTGGCTTCGAAAAAATTTATATTTCTAAATTCAATGCAAAAAGTATTTCAGGCCCTTATAAAATAGAAATTGTGATGGTGAGTAAAATTGAAGAACTTTATCGATTGCTTTTTTAATCATCTTTTGATCTGTATCCACGATGCTTAAAGTAGCCAAAGATATCTTTCAACTTTTCTTCCCCAAGTTATGTATTGTTTGTTCTAAATCATTATTGCAAACTGAACTTGCCGTATGCAGGCCTTGCCTGAATGAGTTGCCTAAAACGAATTTCGAACAACAACCTGACAATCCGATTGAACAGAAATTCTGGGGTAAAGTTCCATTACAACATGCATGCGCTATCTATTATTTTAACAAGAAGTCGTCTCTACAAAAAATCTTGCATGCCTTAAAATACAAGCAAGATAAAGATGCTGGCTTAGCCCTCGGAAAAGAAGTCGCGAAACATTTATCCGCTTGTTCATGGCTTTCTGAAATTGATTTTTTGATGCCTGTACCTCTTCATCCACGTAAATTGAAAGAAAGAGGATATAATCAAAGTGAAATTTTTGCCCAAGGAATGCATGAAGTGATTCAAATTCCATTGCAAACTAAGGTGCTACTCAGACAAAGACATACCAGCAGTCAGGCTTCATTAAATTTATTACAACGAATAGATAATGTGAAAGGCGCTTTTGAACTTAAAAATCCAGCATGTATTCAAGATAAACATATTTTACTCATCGACGATGTGATGACAACTGGTGCAACCTTAGAAGCCTGTGCCCTTACTTTATTACAGCAACCTGGAGTGAAGATTTCGGTGCTAACCATTGCCTACGCAATAGATTAATATTTTTTACGTTACATTTGTGTTCGCATTTTTTATTCAAAATGAACTTATTAATTCATGAATTTTAACATCACGCGTCTTATATCCTGCTTGTTTTTTACAGTCGTTTTGATTTACTCTTTTTCTTCTTGTAAAAAAGATAAATTACTGACTAATGGGGGCGATTTATCTTTTTCAACAGATACTCTAAAGTTTGATACTGTATTTACTTCACTTGGTAATGTAACTCGTTCATTCAAAGTGTATAACACAAACAATAAACGTATAAAAATTTCTCAAATTAGATTAGAAAAAGGAAGTAGCTCTCCTTATCGTATGAATATCGATGGTGAAGCTACCAAAGATATTCGTGATGTAGAAATTGCAGCCAATGATAGCATCTATATTTTTTGTTCGCTTACCGTAGATCCAACCTCTGGAACTTCTCCCTTTTTAGTGGAGGATAAAGTTTTAGTTACACTGAATGAAAATACTCGAGAAGTACCTTTGTCTGCCTACGGTCAAGATGCTCATTATATTGTAGATAGTGTATTAAGTTCTCAAACTTGGGTAAACGATAAACCTTATGTGATTATTCATTCAGCTTTGGTAGATTCTGCTGAAGTGCTTACCATCCAAAAAGGTTGCAGAATTTATATGCACCAAGATTCTAAACTATACGTGAATGGTACCTTAAAAGTATTTGGTACGAAAACAGATAGTGTAATTTTTCAAGGTGATCGCCTTGATAGAGATTATTTTGGCTATAAAGATTATCCAGGAGAATGGGGAGGTATATTATTTCTTCGCGGAAGTCAACAATCTAATTTAAATTATTGTGTAATCAAAAATGCAGGAAATGCAACTGATGGATTTACTCCAGCTGCTGTGAATGTTTTGCCACCTTGGGTGCCTTTAGGTGGACCTATAGTTGAATTCAATCAATGTGTCATTGCCAATTCGTCTACTTTCGGAATGATTGGTTATAATACCAATATCAGAGCAAACAATTGTTTAATTCATACTTGCGGGTTGCAAAATGTAGCTATCTTAGAAGGTGGAGATTATGAATTTAATTTTTGCACCATTGCCACTTATGGAGGCACTGGTATCAATCATGCTCAACAACCCTCTGCAGTAATTTTAAATTATAGAGATGTGAGCCTTTCAGAATATGTTGATAATAATCTTAATGCTTCTTTTACAAATTGTATTTTTGCGGGCCCGTTAGACGATGAAGTCATTTTCAATAAAAAAGGTAATACAGATTATAATGTGGCACTAAATAATTGTATGTTGAAAAGAGTAAATAGTTTACCAGCAGGCCTTGTTACCACCACTAATTGTCTCATCAATCCCAATGCAAGTTTCCCAGATTTTAATGATTATAATAAATGGGACTTTAGACCTAAAAGTAGTTCGGCTGCCAAGGGTGCAGGTGTATTCATGCCTTCAATTATTAAAGATCTTGACGATAAAAACCGAACTAACCCACCTAGCATAGGCGCTTATGAAGCCCTTTAAGTATTTTTCACTTTTTTTTATTTCTTTATGATGGACTTGTCTCAAGCTGTGTTGCACTCTTTATCGATACATGTAATTGGTAATAAAAATAATGAACAAGCCCTAGAGCTCGCCGAAGCCGAAGTAGATATCGAAGACGGGATCTCAGATAAATTAGTATCTGTTTTCTTGTCGAAATTTAAATTGTCCGAAGATCAATATCATTTTCAACAAGAAGTAAATCATCGAAGTAATTTGGTATGTGAACAAATCAACGAAGTATTTGAAGGAAATATTTCAGTACATGAAGCTTCTTTATTTATTGCAAAACAATTGTATGATGTCACGCTTCATCCTAATATTAAACCAGGAGAATTGTATGTTGTTCATTTCTCAAATTGTAGGTTAGGGCATCAACCTTTAGATGCAATTGGAATTTTTAAGACTGAACAAAAGAGTCCATTTTTTGAATTAGATAAAGCAAATGAACTGTTGCAAATTTCATTTCATGAAGGCATAGATCAAAAATGTTTCGATAAAGGTTGTTTGGTGTTTAATCAAGATAAAGAAAGTGGTTATAAAGTCATGATGTTTGATCAGCATCATAAATCAGGCGGTGGTGATGATGCGCGCTATTGGAAAGATCATTTTTTAGGATTGGTTTCGGTAAAGAATGAATTTCAACAAACCAGGCAGTTCATGACCATGACCAAAGAATATATTTCGCAGCATCTTCCTGAATCTTTTGAAATCAATAAGGCAGATCAGATAGATATGTTGAATCGTTCTTTAGATTATTTAAAAAATCGAGAAAGTTTTGTGCAGGAGGAATTTGAAGAAGAAGTTTTTCAAGAACCCAACATGATTCAAACATTTAGAAAGTTTGATCAAGATTATCGTTCACATCACGAAATAGATCCATTGGCTGATTTTGCTATATCTCAACAAGCTGTCAAAAAAGATTCGCGCGTGTTTAAAAGTGTATTGAAGTTAGATAAAAATTTTCACGTGTATATTCATGGCAATCGTGATATGATAGAACAAGGCATAGATAGCGATGGAAGAAAGTATTATAAAATTTACTACCAAGAAGAAACTTAGGATTTTTTGGGTGGCGAACACGCTTTTCGCTACAACGCCTCTGCCGATTCGGCTATGAAGTTTCTAGTCACTTTGAGTATCGTGAAGCCTCTCGGCATGCGGGGTTTTCGCTACAATCGTTGCCACAAATCCTGCACACAATCAAATGAAAAGTATTGAATGTAATCAAGAATCATTTGATGCTGGATTCACTTAGTATTAAGATCTCCGCAGAGTCTCTGCCTCAGGACTCTGCGGTTACAGATTCCCTATTCCATAAATCAAATCTTATAACTTTCATTTAGTTCTCCGCAGAGTTTCTGCCTCAGGACTCTGCGGTTACAGAATCACCAACTACAAATCAAATCTTATATCTTAAGTTCTCCGCAGAGTCTCTGCCTCAGGACTCTGCGGTTACAGAATCACCAATCTACAAATCAAATCTTATATCTTTAAGCTCTCCGCAGAGTCTCTGCCTCAGGACTCTGCGGTTACAGAATCACCAATCTACAAATCAAATCTTATATCTTTAAGCTCTCCGCAGAGTCTCTGCTTCAGGACTCTGCGGTTAGAGTACTACCTCTCTATCAATCAAATCTTATATCTTTCATTTTCATCACATGTTCAATAGGGTAAATACTTTTTTCTGTGCTTAGGTAAAATTTAGCAGAACTATGAATATAATCACTTGGTTCTTTTGCTATTGAGGGCTTACAAACACAAGGGTTTAAATGAATATAATTTAGCTTTTGTTCTATTAAACTATCCGTATCGCATTCCTTCCAATCAAAAGAGGGTTCAAAAACCACATGCAATTTTCCACGGCTCCTATCAGTTGAGTTTACAAATTTTTCTAATTGTTGCAACATGTTTACATTTTCAGTTTCCTTTAATCTTTTTATGATTTCGTAACTCATAAACCGTTTGCCATCTCCTATAATTCTATTGATCTTTTTCTCAGACTTTGTGAAAGAAATTATAGCATGTAGATGATTCGGCATAATTACAAATGCATGTATGAAATGCCCCTTAGATTTTAAATAATCAAAAAAAGTATACACTATATCGTAACAATCAAGCAAAGCAAATAAAGGCAAAAACCTTGAACAAGTGAATGTGATAAAAAAAATCCCACTTGAATATGGTATTTGTTTTCTTACTGCCATCATTCAAAATTATGAATATTATTTTCTGTGCGAAAAATTAGTTTCTAATAATAATTTTAATAAATTAAAAAGTATTTTATTAATGCACCGCAAAGTCCTGAGGCAGAGACTTTGCGGAGAGTGAATTTCTGATAATAGGCTTAATTACATAATCATTTTTGATCAAAGTACCGCAGAGTCCTGAAGCAGAGACTCTGCGGAGAGGTCAAATATTTTATTAATGCACTGCAGAGTCCTGAGGCAGAGACTTAGCGGAGAGTGAATTTCTGATAATAGGCTTAATTACATAATCATTTTTGATCAAAGTACCGCAG
>JAGNOY010000383.1 GCA_017989935.1 Chitinophagaceae bacterium | reverse complement strand
CCTATCGTATTGAAAAACGATCCTACCTTGATGTTTACCAATGCTGGGATGAATCAGTTTAAAGATTACTTTTTAGGTAATCAGATGTCGCCATACAAACGTATCGCGGATACCCAGAAATGCTTGCGTGTGAGTGGGAAGCACAATGATTTAGAAGAAGTTGGTGTAGATACTTATCATCATACCATGTTCGAAATGCTTGGTAATTGGAGCTTTGGAGATTATTTTAAATCTGAGGCGATTGCTTGGAGCTGGGAATTGTTGACTGAAGTCTATAAATTACCTAAAGACAGATTATATGTATCGGTATTTGAAGGAGATAATAGTGAAGGCATACCAGCATCAAAAATTGCCTTAGAAGAATGGAATAAACTCATTGATGACAAAGACCATATTGTGTACGGCAATAAAAAGGATAATTTTTGGGAAATGGGCGATGTAGGACCTTGTGGACCTTGCACTGAAATCCATGTAGATATGCGCCCAGATGCTGAAAGAGCTTTGATACCAGGGCATAAGTTGGTGAATGCGGATCATCCACAAGTGATTGAAATTTGGAACAATGTATTTATTCAATACAACAGAAAAAAAGATGGTTCGTTAGAAGAATTGCCTTCTCGTCATGTGGATACAGGCATGGGCTTTGAGCGTTTGGTGCGCGTGATACAAGGTAAAACATCAAATTATGATACTGATGTCTTCACGCCAACTATTGAAGCCACTGAAAAAATAGTCAATAAAAAATATGATTTTGGAGACAGCAAACAAGCCATTGCTTTTCGTGTAATAGCCGATCATATTAGAGCCATTAGTTTTGCTATTGCAGATGGTCAACTTCCTTCAAATACTGGAGCGGGTTATGTAATCAGAAGAATTTTGCGTAGAGCTGTTCGATATTACTATTCGTTTTTAGAATATAAGCAACCCTTGTTGAGTCAGTTGTTGCCCCTACTTGCCGATCAATTCGAACAAGTATTTCCTGAACTTAAACAGCAAGAAACATTTGTACAAAAAGTAATTCAAGAAGAAGAAAATTCATTTTTACGCACGCTTGAAAGTGGATTAAAACGTATTGATGATTATTTAAATACAGAAAATGCATCCAAAGTTATTGATGGGAAAGTTGCCTTTGAATTATCTGACACCTATGGCTTCCCAATTGATTTAACCTCATTAATTGCATCAGAAAAAAATTGGACGGTCGATGAAGAAGGATTTAAAACAGCACTGCAGGAACAAAAAACACGTTCTCAGAAAGACGCGGTAGTTGATAAAGATGATTGGGTAATTGTGAACGATTTAGATAAAAGTACTTTTATAGGTTACGAACAAACAGCTTGTGATACCACAATTTGGAAATATCGCAAAGTGAGCGCCAAAGGCAAAACCCAATTTCATCTTGTTTTAGCGCAAACTCCTTTTTACGCAGAAAGTGGCGGACAAGTAGGTGATACAGGTACACTTAAATCAACAAACACAACTATTGATGTAGTAGATACCAAAAAAGAAAATGATTTGTTTATTCATATCGTTCATGAATTGCCTGAACAACTACATGAGACCTTTCTTGCGGCGATCAACCAATCGGCTAGACGAAAAATTCAACGCCATCACTCTGCAACTCATTTATTGCAAGCCGCTTTACAACAAGTTTTAGGCAAGCATATCGCACAAAAAGGAAGTTTGAATAACGCTGATTATATGCGTTTTGATTTCTCTCATTTCGCAAAAATGAGCGATGAAGAAATTGCAGCTGTTGAAAAAATAGTGAACCAAAAGATTAGACAAAACATACCGGTGGTGATTAAAACCATGCCTAAGGACGAAGCCATGAAATTGGGCGCCATGGCATTGTTTGGCGAAAAGTATGGTGATGAAGTTCGAGTGGTAATCATAGATCCTGCTTATTCGATAGAGTTATGCGGAGGCACGCATGTGGCTAATACAGGCGAGTTGGGCATATTTAAAATTACCAGCGAAAGCGCTATCGCAGCAGGTGTACGTCGTATTGAAGCACTAGCGGGTTGTAAAGCAGAAGCCTATATCAATGAACAACTAAAGGCCTTGCAAGGAATCAAAACCTTATATAAAAACCCTAAAGATATTCTTAAGGCAGTTGAACAAACTCAAGAAGAAAAACAACAATTAAGCAAACAACTCGATCGTATTGAAGCAAAATTGTTAGTTGGCATTCGAAACGAGTTAATGAATAAGCAACAAATTATTCATGACATACATTTTATAGGCGATATCGTAGAAGTCTCTTCGGCCGATAGTTTACGCAAATTATGTACAGACCTCAAGAATGAATTAGCAGCTCCATACTTGATTTGTTTGGCTGCAAACATTGGTGGGAAATCAGCCGTGGCCATCATGTTAGATGAAGCTCTTTCGACTAGTAAACAATGGGATGCCGCAAAAATGATTAAAGAAAATATTGCCGCCCTGATACAAGGTGGTGGCGGAGGTCAAAAAACTTTTGCCAATGCTGGAGGCACCGATGCAAGTCGATTACATGAAGTGATTGAGGTGATCAAAGCGATGTTGTAAATGCTTTGGGCGTTCCCGCGCTAATAAACATACATCTATAAATGATATTAGCTTAATAGCGCGGTCGGGTTTTTCGCTGCAATCCATCTCGTTTTGAAGAACGAGATGGGATTTTCGCTACAACCCCTAACGCGAAGATATTCGTCAAATAGTTGATGCAACTTTATTCTTCTATCATAATTTTTTGTG
>JAGNOY010000382.1 GCA_017989935.1 Chitinophagaceae bacterium | reverse complement strand
CCCATAATAATTCCTAACCATGCAACCCTCCCAATAGTTAATCGAAAATTATTCGCAAAAAGTATATTCAAATACCACAACACAAATACTAATTGCAATACATCAGCAAACATCTGAAAATATACATAATATGTCATCAAGAAAGCAAGTAAGCCATTTGCCAAAAACTTGGTGTTGAATTGAAGTTCAAATTTTGAGAATAATCGATCAGAAAGAATTAAAACAAGCCCTCCAAAAAATAAATTCAACCAAATTGATACTTGCCAAACATCATATCCGTGCCGAATGAAAGGAACCAACAACCATGAATTCATCGGACTCCATAAGCCGTTAATACTTTTAAGATAATCCCCTTCAGCGACTCTGCGAGCAATTGTCAAGTAAGCAACACCATCACTATCTAAAATAAAGCCTAGATAAGGCTTTAATAGCAACCATACCGAAAAATAAATCAGTAAAGAACCTAAAATAGAATATTTAGCTAAGGCTTTCATGAAGACTACGAAAATAATCAAATGCTTTCAACATTCGGCTACCATACCAACTAAATAATTCTCCATCTACGCAAATTACTTTTGAATGTGGCAACAAATACTGCAATTCATCTACATGCTTTTGTTTAAAAGGAAATGGTTCACTTGATAATAACACCACATCCGGTTCTAATCTCTGTATGGCTTCTATCTCTATAATTGGATATCTAGTATCATGAATGACATTCTGGAAACCAGCATTTTTCATCATATCATGAATGAAGGTATCAACACCCGCCACCATGTATGGATGTTGCCAAATTAAATAAACAGCTGATAATATAGTAGAAAAAGCAACTTGGTTGTCTTGCAATATCTTTATTTGGTCAACTAATTGATTAGCTTTTTCTTCACGATCAACCAATTGACCAATATCAAGTATCATATCTTGTGCCTCTGAAATTGTACTGATTTCACTCAAATACACATTAAATTCTTGTTGCAGCGCTTCTATTTGCTCTTGTGTATTTTCTTCCTTATTTGCTAAAATCAGATCTGGATTCAACTCTCTAATTTTGTCGAGATTCAAAGTTTTGGTTCCCCCAACTCTCTGCTTAGTTTTAAACCATACATGGGGATGAATACAAAATTTTGTAATTCCTACCACTTCCTCATTCAAACCTAAATCAAATAATAATTCAGTTTGCGATGGCACCACAGACACAATTCTTGATGATGTTTTTTTAGTTCGCGGAAGCAGTTCTTTCACCAAAATGAAGTTTATATAATATCAATATGACAAAGGCGAAAATTAAATCTAAAGGAAAAAACACATCTCCAAAAACCTCTCCAAAAACGTACTTCCCGAAAAATAATTTTACCATCAATTCTTGAAAGACTAATAAGAAATAAACAAAAGCAGCCCATCTCTTATGGAGCGCTATCCCTAACCAAGTGGCAGTAAACACAACATCTAATATTGGTGTACAATGATAAATGGTCCAACCACTATAATCCGAGAACCAAGTATAACTTGTCCATAATGTAGCTAATACATGAAATGCCAAGATTAAATAAACAATGATACGTGCATAAGATTTATCCATATTAAGATTCTGTTTTTAGCGTATCAGTTGATACTAAATTTTTTCTTCGTCGCGGAAAAAATAAATCATTAAAATTATTAAAGACTTTTTTATAAGACAACCCAACTCCACCTTTGGTAAAATTTTCTCCTTCAACATCCATATTATTTGTTCTGTAAGCATTTAATCTTAATCGTCCATCTTTGGAAATTAGGAATTGGGCTTTAAAATCTCCACCGATCAAATTGCTTGTATTATTTCCAGAAGCATTCTTACCTACATCAATGCTATTGCCAAAATCAACTACCACCCTGTCTTTCCATAAATTGGCTGAAACATTCACAGAAAACTGATCTCGACTTAAGGCATTTTCGGCACCGCCAGAATTAATATTACGATAATTTACTCCAATCGAAATATTTTTAATGCCCGTAATATTTTGAAATTGATTCGTAATTTCTGAAGATACTGCGGAAGAAATCATATCTGACACAGACGAAACAGCTCCTTGACCATAAGTTGAACCCGATATACCATCTGCTGATTTAAAATTACCAAGCAACAACAATACCCCTGCTTGTGACACCAATTCATTTTCAACATTTTTTATTTGCTCAAATTTGATGTAAGCTGGTGTACCGGCAGACTTATTATCGGGTTGTAAAATATCAAATTTAATATCAGGTTGTGCGAGAGAACCATTTAATTTCAGAGCAATTTGTGTTTTGTATGGCTTTTTGGCTTCAACCTTATCAGGATCACTATTATCCAAGCCCTCCATTTGGGCGCTTACAAGAGGATATAAAGGTAGTGGGTTAGGTAAATTGTAAAGTGCTTGTACATCCAAGGTTGCCTTTAAAGGATCTCCACTCCATGTAATTTTACTGCTTTCATCAATAATAAAATCCTTTTGCAACAATCCTCTAAAATTAAATAAATATTTACCTTCTGAAATCACATAAGAACCAAACATTTCTACAGAATTACCCAGATCTACTTTCAAAGAAATATCTCCATTGCCTCGTGCAATTATTTGCTCCCCAGTATTATTATCTAAAATGATAAATACATCAGCATTTGGGGTAGCTTCAATATTCATATTCAAATTCAGATAAGTTGGCTTTTTATTCTTCTTATCTAATTCATTTTGCGCTCGTCCTATTTCTGCGAATCGTATATAATCAT
>JAGNOY010000381.1 GCA_017989935.1 Chitinophagaceae bacterium | reverse complement strand
GCCCAGCTCGTTCATGTTTGAAGAAGGATGATTGGCTGGCGCAATGTCTCTGACTTGTGCCACATCTAGCTTATCTATTCATCTTTTTATAAAATTAATTTCAATTACACCTTGAGTATTTTTGAATTTAAACCTTGCACTCGTAAATCAAATATAGGAAAATTAAAAATTACTATGTGGGCACAAGTCGGAGACTTGCGCCAGCCGCTGCGGTTAAAATACACTTGGATTAGTGCGGGAATAATGAAATATTCATACCTGTTATTTCTCTTCAACGGGCGCTGCAAATGAAAATGAAATAAGCGGACGTTTGCACCATGATATACTTCCACCATGAAGGTTCGCGTGAAGGATAGTAGCGAAAAGCCCGGAGACTGAGGAACGAAGGCGAGGACTTGCAGCGGATAGCCTGTTCTGCTTGGGCAAGAATTAATCATTCGGAAACATCTAAACATGATGCCCAAGTAGACACGCCCAACTCATTTAATATTTTGCGCCACTCACCCCAATTTGTTCGATGGGATGCCAAGTGGTTTTTGTCTCTTGGAAATCTAAAATCTTGTAAGGGTTTTGTGTGCTAGAGTTATTCCAATCTTCGTGCCAACTCACACTGCGTTTTACATTCAGAGAAGCGTTTTCGGCCATTATTTTTTTCTCCTTATCATCGTTGCGCGTATACAAACAAGCGTTCACATCCATGTGTGAAGAAAATTGCCCAGCTAATTCTGCAGTATTGCCTGTAAGGATATTGACAACGCCAGCCGGCAAATCTGAAGTAGCTAAGGCTTCGGCTAAGGTAATACTGCACAAAGGTTTAGATTCAGATGCCAATACCACACAAGTATTTCCACCCGCAATTACCGGCAGTATCACAGAAATCAACCCCAATAAAGAACTCTCTTCTGGAGCTATTATGGCTACAACACCCATGGGTTCTAAGACTGAAAAATTAAAATGCGAACTAGCCACAGGATTTACCGCACTAAAAAGTTGTTGGTATTTGTCGCACCAACCACAGTAATACACGCAACAATCTATGGTTTGCTGTACTTCTTTTTCAGCCTGTTTCGCCGTCACCCCTTGAAGAATGAGCTCTTCTACAAACTGTGCTTTGCGGCCCTCAATAATTTCGGCAAGTCGATAAAGAATTTGCGCACGATTAAAGGCTGCTCGCTCACTCCAGGATGTTTGGGCATTTCGTGCCACCTGAACAGCGTTACGAAAATCTTTTCTTGAAGACAAACACATATTGGCAATTACTTCTTTTTTATCATTCAGCAAGGGATAATATCTGCCACTTTCGGTTCGTGGAAATTGTCCACCAATAAATATTTTGTATGTTTTTAAAACGACTATTCTTTCCATGATGATTTATTGAGAATCTTTTAAATTGAATTTGCGATGAAGTCTTATCTAGGTTTGATTCAGCAAACAAATGTGAGAAAAAATGCGGACATGCGCAACAAATCATCTCAGACTTATTGCTTGCTGAAAAAGTTAAGGACGATGCTTGCTTTTGATTTACCTATCACTTTGGAGAGGTCTTCTGCTGTGGCTCGTTTGATTTTGGTGATAGACTTGAAATGAATCAATAAGGTTTCAGCTGTTTTTTCGCCAATGCCTTCGATATCTTCAAGTCCATTTTTTACAATGCCCTTACTTCTAACTTGTCTGTGAAAAGTGATACCAAATCGGTGTACCTCGTCTCTGATACGTTTGACAAGATTTAGGGTCTCGCTTTGAAATCCAAGTTTCAAGGAATCTTTGTCGCCTGGAAAAAATATTTCTTCTACATTCTTGGCTAGTCCAACAACGGTTGTTTTTCCAAGCAAATCTAAGGCACGAATACTTTCTAAGGCGGCACCTAATTGTCCTTTACCACCATCAATGATGATGAGTTGAGGAATTGGTTTTTTTTCTGCTAACAATCTGGCATATCGGCGATAGACAATTTCTTTCATTGAAGCAAAGTCGTTTGCCCCTACCACGGTTTTAATATGATAGTGTCGATATTCTTTATTGGCTGGCAGTCCATCCCTAAAACAAACCATGGCGGCGACGGGATAGGCGCCTTGAAAATTAGAGTTATCGAAACATTCGATATGGGTAGGCAATTCTTTAAGGTTTAAATCTTGCTGTAAATCTCTCAGCAATTGTTGTTGTTGAGCATCCGTTTTTTCTTCGAGTAATAAGCTTGCTTTACGCTTGCTATCTTGCATAAAAAAGGTGGCATTTTGCAAGGAGAGTTCCATAAGTTTTTTCTTATCGCCCGATTTAGGCACTGTAACAAGTATACCTTCTGGTAACTGAACAGGCAAAGGCATCAACACTTCTTTTGAATAACTTTGAAATCTTTCACGTAATTGCAGATAAGCAAGTGCTAAAATTTCTTCATCTTGTTCATCAGCCAATTTATCGATTCGGACAGAATGAGTTTGGGTAATGCTTCCTTGAACAATAATCATATAATTGATGACAAGCAGATTTTCAGAAGTTATCATACTACATACATCCACATGATCTATTTTCGGATTGACTATGATAGATTTTGCTTGATAGTTTTTGATGAATTCAAGTTTCTTTTTGACTATTTCCGCTTTTTCGAATTCTAGGGAAGCAGCGTATTGTTGCATTTCTTGCTTATAGTATTTGGTAATGTCACCCAGTTTACCTCCAAATATTTCCTTCACTTGATTCACATGCCAAGCATATTCAGCCTTTGTTTGCCAGCCTACACAAGGGGC
>JAGNOY010000047.1 GCA_017989935.1 Chitinophagaceae bacterium | reverse complement strand
GGCATCACGAGCGATACCTTGGTAATTAAATTTTTGCGGTGCCTGCGCATTCGATAGCAAAGGATGCAACGAGAGGGTCATAAAGGCCAGCATCAAGAAGGATAGTTTTTTCATCTTGTTTGTTTTTGTTGTTTATTTATTCAATTTGTGTGATTTATTTACTTCCATAGAAAACATGAAAGTCATATGGAATCTTCAATGCAAAATTAATTCTTCCAAATTGTGGCAACGAAATGATTTAGAATTCGGTCAGCATGAATGAGTATTTGGTTATTTCTTAGAGGTAAGTGGTAAAGGTGTTTAAACACCATAATTTAAATGATATTTGATGTAGAAGGTGAGGCGAATGCTGCATTGCGCGAAGGATGCAAGCGAATACCCCACAGCTCAGCAGGCTAGGCAAAATCTCGGATATAGAACTAAAATATTTGCCTGATGGAGCGAGGAGTAGCAGCGGGCAGCCTGACCTAGCCAAGAGTAAATATTACTATCGGAATGTAGAAAAAATCCGATTTGGCTAGGGCGCCCAAAAATGATACATCTTTTAATGAACTGCTCGACATGTGCTGCTTGTTGAACTAGACATAGAAAAGATTCTTTGAACTCATTATATTGAAAGAAATATAACGGTTGAAATATCGGCAGATTATATGTAGAGTAGCTGTGGGGCGTATATTCTCAACGAAAAAGAAAATTCAAGTTACTTGTATTATAAGTTGTGTGCAAACTGTTTGGAGTTCTTTATCTTAAATGATTTCTATCAGCATAGAGTCAAATAGTTAAACCTGAAGAATTGCTTGTCCAAAAGTGATTAAATTATGATCCGGATCTAATAACAAAAACTCTTTCTGTCCCCAAGGTTTTTCTTCCAAGGCGCCATTGGGATGTATCGTCACTTTATTTTTTAGAAGGGTCTGATAAAGTTCATCAATTTGATTTGTTCGAATATACACCTGCCCATAATTTTCATAGATGTTCAAGTTTTTAAATTCAAAAAAGTGAATTTGAATTTGATCTTTCTCAAGCATTAAATATCCATCAAAATCATGACTTCCAAATTCTGTAAAATGTAGTTGTTTGGTAAAAAAATCCCTAGTGATAGATTTATCACGCATAGGTAATTTGGGGTTGATAGATATAAGCATAGCAAATTGACTTAAAGCGATAACACATCTTGCATGCTAAAAATGCCTTTTTTGTCTTGCAAAAATTCAGCAGCAATCAAAGCCCCTGAGGCAAACCCTTTTCTGCTATGTGCTGTATGTGTAAGGGTGATATCATCAATTTCAGAAGTATATTGAATAGAATGAGTGCCTGGAGCAGGATCTATTCTCTTAGACACTATGCCTAATTGTTGAGGGGATTCTGTATCTTCATTTACCCAAGAAGTAAGCTGTGTTTGTATCTGCAAAATATCTTCAGCTAAAGTCACGGCTGTGCCACTTGGTGCATCTTTCTTTTGGGTATGATGAATTTCTTCCATCTTAATTTGATATGCTGGATGATCTTTCATCAGTGCAGCCACCATCTGATTGATTTTAAAAAATAAATTGACCCCTATACTAAAATTACTGGCGTATAAAAAAGCCGTATCATGTTGAAGACAAATTTGTTTCGCTTCTTCTAACTGAGATAACCAACCTGTGCTTCCACAAACAACAGGTACGCCAGCTTCTAGGCATTTTTTTACATGATCAAAAGCAGCATGTGGTGAAGTGAATTCAATGCATACATCAGCTAATTGAATATTTTCTGTAGTAAAGTCTTCTTTATTTTCTTCGCCAATCCTCAGCACAATTTCATGTCCTTTATTTAGAGCAATTTCTTCAATGGCCTTACCCATTTTTCCATAACCAATCAATGCAATTTTCATAAATATTTTTATTAAAGTGATTCTTAAACATCGTTCTTAATGAAAGAAAAAAGTCATGGCAACACCTGCTTGTTTTGTTTCATTTAAAACAGGCGCAACGCGTAGGCTAATATCTTTACTCATATCAAAAGCCTTTAAATGTGCTGAAGTAAAAGCATCTAATGTATTGATCAAATAACAAACTGTGCCTGCAATCACCGTATATTCAGTATACTTTCTATAAGTTTTACGAATTAAGTTCAAATCATCTAACGAACGATTTGGATAATCATCAACAATAGAAGGGTTGTTCAGTCGATTGATATAAGCTTTTTGATACGTTTGATAATTTTTTCGGTTATCAATATAAAAATAAGCAACCACACCTGTTGCAGCCGCAACGAAACCAATTTTCCAATATTGCTTGTTATAGGCTTGTCCAAGTCCTGGTAAAAGTGCTGAATATAAGCCAGCACGTTTTGCAATGGGTTTACTTACTTTAAATTTAAAAATAGAATCTGGAAAAGAAGGCGTTGTTTTTACCTCAGTTTGCTTCACAACGATACTATCATTTTCTTGCGCAAATAAATTTGTCTGATAAAAAATAAATAGCAGCCCCCAAAAAATTATTTTTTTCATCATACTCAAATTAGAAGGAAGGCGCGCTAGCAAAATAAATTAGATATTGATTTTGTCTAAAATTCTTTCTAAATCACCATCATTATAAAATTCTAAAGTGATGCTTCCTTTACCGTTTTTCTTTCTATTCAAAATAACTTTGGTCGATAAGTGAGAGGCAAGCTGATCTTCTATACGCTTATAAGCAGCAGGCAATACAGCTGGAACACTTGGTTTGGTTGGTTGAGCAGAAGTTTTATTGGCCATGATTTGCTTAACCAATTCTTCGGTAGCTCGCACAGATAATTCTTTGTCTTTGATTTCTTTGGCCGCAAATAATTGTTGTTCAATATGTTCTAAACCCAACAAAGCTCTTGCATGCCCCATGGTAAATTCTTTATTTCTCACAGAAACTTGAATGCTTGGAGGAAGTTTGAGTAAACGAATATAGTTTGTAACTGTACTTCTTTCTTTCTTCATTCGATCTGCCACTTCTTCTTGGGTTAAGTTACATTCAGCCATGAGTCTTTTGTAAGCCAAGCCAATTTCAATAGCATTTAAATTCTCTCGTTGCAAGTTTTCGAGCAACCCCATTTCTAAGATCTCTTGGTCATTGGCAACACGCACATAGGCCGGAATATCTTTTAACCCAGCTAAGTGTGAAGCCTTAAAACGACGCTCACCAGAAATTAATTGATATTTTTTATTTGCCAACTTGACTACAGTAATGGGCTGAATAATATCATGTAATTTGATAGATTCGGCTAATTCCTGAAGCGGTTTTTCATCAAAAGTTCTTCTAGGTTGATTAGGATTTACTTCAATCGAACTCAAAGGTATTCTTGTAATGCTACCAACTAATACTTCTTCGGGTGAGGTTGTTTTTTGAAATGCATTCACTTCATCTTTGATATTCCCTAACAAAGCACCAATACCTTTTCCAATTTGTTCTTTTGAATTTAACTTACTCATTACCTTCTATTTCAAGTGTTTTATCAACGTTTTTAATTTTTGTCATATCATTTCTTTGCAGAATTTCTTTCGCTAAATTTAAATAATTTAAGGCGCCCGTAGATTCTGCATCATATAAAAGCACCGGTTTGCCCAATGAAGGTGCTTCGCCTAATCTAGTATTACGATGTATAATAGTCCTAAAGACAGAATCTTCAAAATGATTCTTTACTTCTTCCACCACTTGATTTGATAATCTTAAACGCCCGTCGTACATGGTCATTAAAATCCCTTCAATATTTAATTCAGGGTTGAGGCGAGATTGCACAATTTTAATGGTATTCAACAATTTACCTAATCCTTCTAAGGCAAAAAACTCGCATTGTACAGGAATAATCACACTGTCACTCGCACTCAAGGCATTTACTGTAATTAAACCTAAGGAAGGCGAACAGTCAATGATAATAAAATCATAGTCTTCTCTAACTTCCTCAATCACTTGAGCTAATTTTTTCTCCCGATTCGGGTGATTAATCAACTCAATTTCAGCCCCTACAAGATCCAAGTGAGAAGGAATTAAAGATAAATTAGGTGTTTCAGTTTCAAGAATTACTTGTTTAACAGCAGTGTCATTTACCAGACAATCATACAAGCTTAATTGTACATGTCTAAGATCAAAGCCATTTCCAGTTGTAGCGTTCGCCTGCGGATCAGCATCTATCAACAGTGTTTTGTAGTCGAGCACAGCCAAACTGCAAGCTAGATTTATAGCGGTGGTTGTTTTGCCTACTCCACCTTTTTGATTGGCAATTGAAATTATTTTTCCCATTAGCTACAAAAGTGATACTATTCGAGCGGAAAATAAATTTTTTTTATGCACTAAGTCTGTTGGATTGTAGAAAAATAGTCAATACCCTATTTTAAATGATGTTTTTTATTTGGGTGGCAGACACGCTTTACACTCCAACTCCTCCCACGCCAAATACAAGCGTGGTGCGGGGTTTCCGTTGCAATCGTTGCCACGGGCAGTCTTCAAAATGTAGTTCTCAAGGCCTAGTTATAAACCTTCACCACACATACAAAAGGCTGAATTTTTTTCACTTGTGCAGCTCGTGTTTCGCTTTTCAAAGCATTTGTTTGCAACTCGTTTCCAGAAAACTCCTTAGGCATAGCTTTAAGCAAATTCAATAAGGATTTGGATTTAATCGCATAAGTAATACCTTCAGACTGAGATTGTTTGCCAGAAATAATACCAATTACATTGCCTGTTTCATCTATGATCGGGGCCCCACTTACACCTGGTCCAGAAGGTAATTCCAATTGATAATGTGCACTATCTCCTTCAAAACCCGTTGTCGAACTAATATAACCTTCATTATACACAATGTCTTCCTTAGGATAGCCTAATGAATACACTCTTTGCGCGATATTCGGATTAGATTTTCGAACAGAGTAAGGTAATTTTTCTTTAAACAGAAAATCTGATTCGGTAATACGTAAAATGGCTAAATCATTTACTTCATCTGTGGCTACGACTTCTGATTGATGACCTACATTATCATTTGTAAACACAAATATTTTTTGCGAACCATCTATTACATGCAAATTAGTGACTAAATATCCATCCTGACTGATTGCAAATCCCGTTCCCGTTGATTTTGAAGCCTCGGTTGGAATATCGGCTTTGCGTTTCTCTATTTGGTCTACTTTTTTCTTAATATCTTTCTGTGCCTTAATGATTGTATTAATGTTTCCACTTAGTTTTTGGTAGGTAGCTTGCGTTTCTTTTTTATAAATTGATCGAGCACCTACAAAAGTCAGAAATGAGGCGACAAAGGCTACGGAAGCTGCTACAGAAGCAGTTCTCCAATATCGATTTACATGTAATTTGAGTTGATTGAAAATAATTTCTGTTTGGCTTCTAGAATGAGTATGAATATTGTCTAAAGCGTCATGAATAAACTGAGCATTTTGCATATGCTCAAAAGACATTAAAATAGTTTTGTGTTCTTCTACAGCAGATTTTAAAGCTGGGTTGTTTTTGATTTCAATTTCAAAAAAAAGTTTTTCTTTGTCATCCATCAATTCGAGGCAATACTTCTCAATCAGCTCATAGGTATTAGTAGATTCGTTCATTTTCAATTTTTTTTGGTTCACTAAAGAACAATTTCCTCATTCTGTTCAGGCATTTGTATTTCTGAGTCTTGGCATTTTCAGGATTGGTGTATCCGTGGGTGATCGCAATTTCCTGCATGCTTTTGTTTTGCACATAAAAGGCTTGTAAAATGCTTTTGCAAGGTTCTCCAATTTGTTCAAAACAACGCGCAAGTACTTTAACATTCGCTTCAAACTCAAAAAATCTATTTACATCATCATCTACCTGAATACTTTCTTCTAAGTTGTCATATAGCACTGATACAGATTGTCTTTTTTTCGAAGCCAATTTTTTAAGCCACACATGTTTTGCAATCGAAGTTAAGTAGGTAGATAACCTGCAGGTTAATTGCAAGTCTTCTGCTTTTGCTTTCTCGAATAGGATGGTCATGCTATCCTGAAATGTATCATACGCATCATCCATGGAGCCATTCATTTTAAAGACCATTTTTTCAATAGTCGGGTAAAATGTTTTGTACATATATCTGATAGCTTGCGTATCTCCATTTGCCAAAGAACTAATCAACACTTCATCATTCATGTCGTATGGAGAATTGTTAGTCATTAATACAGAATCTTTGTTTAGGTAACCCAAAAGTCCGATAAAAAAACGGAATAAGCTTGGTTTTGCAAATCATATCCATAAAATGGTAACAAAACCTTGCTTCTAGTTCAAAGTAATAAAATTTAAGCAGTATCTTAACGAATGTTCAGTTAAATGAAGGTATTGAGACAGGGAGTAGTTAGTGTACTTTAACTTAATTATTATATTAATGTAATTAAAATTAGCGCAATATAAATAGTATAAAAAAATATATAAAAATATTGGGTTACCATTTTTACATATTGAGATTAATACGCAAACAATAAAAATTTTAAAAATGAAAAGTGTATTAAAAATTTCTCTTTTTGCGATTGCATTAGGTTTCTTCGCATCTTGTTCTGAATCAGAAGCTCCTGCTACTGAAACTCCAGCTCCAACTGAAGCTGCTGCTCCTGCTGAAGCTACTCCAGCTCCTGCTGAAGCTGCTGCTCCTGCAACAACTGATACTGCTGCTGCTGCTGCACCTGCTGCCGCTACTCCAGCACCAGCTGAAGCTGCTCCTGCTGCTGCTCCTGCTGCAACTGAAGCTGCACCTGCAACTAAGTAATCCTGTAAAGGCAAAAAGTCAAAAAAGCCATCTGAAAAGGTGGCTTTTTTGTGCTTATGATGAAAGAATTATTTTGAATTCTTGAACTTTACATTATCTTTGCACCCCAATTTGATCAGCTACCTTTTTTAAAGGTATCCAAATATAGTTGCTGAACAGATTGATTATTATTTAAATTAATACTATAATATATGAACAGTTACGAACTGATGGTCATATTTACGCCTGTCCTCTCGAATGAGGAATTTAAGGCCGCGACCAAAAATCTCAAAAAATTTGTTACAGACAATTCCGGTGAATGTATTGGAGAAGATGCATGGGGTTTAAAATCTTTTGCTTACCCAATCGATAAAAAAACAACTGGTTTATATTACGTAATGGAGTATAAGGCCGAAGGAAGCCTGAATGCTAAATTCACTATTCAAATGAATCGTGATGAATCTATCATGCGTTTTATGATCACTTCTCTTGATAAACATGCAGTAGCATATAATGCAAGAAAAAGAAGTGGTGAGAAAATTGTAAAACCTAATTCAGTAACAGAAAAAGAAGAAGCATAATCATGGCAAAATCAGATATAAAATATTTAACAACCAATCGGGTTGAAGTTCGACAAAAGAAATATTGTCGTTTTAAGAAAATGGGTATTCACTACATTGATTATAAAGACCCAGAATTTCTAAAGAAATTCGTAAATGATCAAGGTAGATTATTACCCCGCCGAATTACAGGCAACTCAATGAAATTTCAACGTAAAGTCGCTACTGCTGTGAAAAAAGCACGTCAAATGGCTATTTTACCATTCGTTACTGACCTTTTAAAGTAAAAACAACATGCAAGTAATATTAGTAAAAGATATGGATAATTTAGGCGCTGCTCATGAAGTAGTTAACGTCAAACCAGGTTATGCGCGCAATTTCCTGATTCCACAAAAATTTGCCATCGAAGCATCATCGTCTAATTTGAAGATAGCTGCTGAGAAAGAAAAAGTTAAACAAAAGAAAGAAGCTGGATTGCTAAGCGAAATTGCAAAAGTTTCTGAAGTTCTTAAAGCGAGTGCAGTGTCTATTGGAGCAAAAACCGGAACTTCTGGCAAAATCTTCGGCTCTGTGACACCTATCCAAATTGCAAGAGCTATACGCGAGCAAAAAGGCTATGAAATTGACAGAAAAAGAATTACAATTATCGAAGAAGTTAAGGAAATTGGTACATACAAAGCCAATATCGACTTTGGCAATGCCAATATAATTGAAATTGACTTTAATGTAGTTTCAGAATAATACATTAAGAATTAAATTATATTAAGCCTGAACGTAATAGTTCAGGCTTTTTTTTTTACTTTTACTAGATAATAAATTTTGTTTAATTTTATTTCTCCTAAACTATGTATACAAAAATACTTCAGCTTGTTTTTTGTGCAATCATTTTACAATTCAATTCGTGGGCTCAATATTGCACGGCCACTTATTCGATAGGAACTTCCTCTGGGGATTATATAGGGCAAGTATCCTTAGGCAGTATAAATAATATCACCCTAGGTGCTCCTGCTCCTAATTTTACGTATTACGCTGGGCAAAGTACTAGTTTGTTGCCAACAAATCCTTATACATTAACAGTAGCACCAGGTACCTATTCAAGCGGCAATGTGATAGCAGCTTGGATTGATTATGATCAAAACTTAGTCTATGATGCTTCTGAAAAATTAGGTGAAGTAACTATAAATGCTGCCTTTCCTACTTCAGCAACCATTAATTTTACCCCACCAGTTACGGCAATTCCAGGCTCAACAAGAATGAGGGTAAGAGAAGTTTTCGTGGGTGCGCCAATAGATCCTTGCAGTGCTGAAACATTTGGTGAAGTAGAAGAATACGATATTATCATAGTGCCACTTACACCTTGCGCTGGTAATCCGGTTGCTGGTTCAGTGTCACCCTTAAATCCAACTTTCTGTGCTGGACAAACTGTGAATTTGAATGCAGTTGGGTTTACTTTAGCAGGGGGGCTAACTTATCAATGGCAACAATCTAACAATGGTGGAGCAACTTGGATTAATGCAATAGGTGGTTTTGGATCTACACAACCAACATACCAAACACCAGCTTTGAACACCACAACTATGTACAGAATGTATATTATTTGTACAAACAGTGGAGCTTCTGATACCTCTTCAACTACCACTGTGAATATCACAGGACCAACTTATGCAACTTTACCATATAGCCAAGATTTTGAAAATTGGGCAGATTATTGCGCAACAAAAGATGTTCCCGATGATTCACATTGGTTAAATTCTCCAAGTACAGGGGTTCAATCTTGGCGTAGAAACGATGAAGGTACTACAGCGAGTTGGACTACACCTACAGGCGGTAATTATATTCCTGCTTCTTCCTCAGGGAATTATTCTGCAAGATTTCATTCATATTTTACCAACCTGACTGGTAACTTAGATTTGTTTGTAGATTGCAGTCAACAAATCGGCACAAAAACTTTGTTTTTTGATTATTTCAATGATAACTCTTTAGGTGGAGGTTTTGATTATTTAGAAGTACAAATTTCTACAGATGGTGGATTCACCTTTGCGCCACAAGGAAATTTTAATAACTCAAGTACATGGCAAAATTTTTCTTTACCAGTAACATCAAATACACCTAATACTATTATTCGATTTATAGCTCATGGAGATTTTAATTTTGATTCAGATATAGCACTTGATAATATCATGGTGCTCTCTCCTTGCACAGGAGCACCTGTTGCTGGTGATATTCAACCTACAACACCTTGTGCAAATGTGCCTTTTAATCTTTATTTAATGAACAATGTACTTGCTGGAGGATTGGTATATACTTGGGAAAGTGCACCTTCTTCAACTGGCCCATGGACATTTGTAAATGTAACCTCAGCGCCATTTGTGAATACACAAATTGGAGCGCCAACTTATTTTCGTTGTATTGTGAACTGCCCAGCAAGCGGCTTAAGTGATACAACAGCACCGTGGTTAATTGACCTAGCCTCATTCTATTATTGTTATTGTAATTCTCAATCTACCTCGCTGTCTACTCCACAAAATATTGGCAATGTAACAATTTACGATGCTCAAAATACAACAATCTTAAATAATGGTATTGCGACGCCTTTACTCTCAAATCCAAGTTCATTAAATTTTTATACAAATTTCTATAATTTAACGCCAACAGAAATTTATAGAGATTCTACATACTCAAGTTTTGTAACAGCATTTTCTCAATTTGGTTGGTTTAGTAATGGGTATTCCAAAATCTATATAGATTATAATAGAGATGGAGTATATGATCCTATTTCAGAACAAGCTTGCGGAGGCTTCGTAAATAGTCCGAATAACCAAATGGGTAGTAATT
>JAGNOY010000046.1 GCA_017989935.1 Chitinophagaceae bacterium | reverse complement strand
ATTTAGTGGCGAGTGCCAAGAATATCATAGTGGCCATGCAGCATACAGATAAAGCTGGGAATTCGAAATTATTAAGCACTTGTAGTTTGCCTATAACAGGATTGCATTGTGTGCGAAAAATTGTGAGTGATTTAGGCGTTTTTAATATTACGGATCAAGGATTTGAATGTATTGAGCATGCTGCTGATGTAACCATTGAAGAAATAAAGCAGAAAACTCAAGGGCGATTAATCATTTCTCCGAATGTGAAGCCCATTCATTTCGACTAACATTTTAGGCTAAACCTTGAACATAGTTTTGAGAATCAAATAAAACCATTACTTTTGTCACACATTAAATCATTGAATGTATCCAAGAAACAATAACCGACGTCCCTTTAAAAAGCAAAGAGAACACAGATTAAACAGAGAAATAGATGTACCGCAAGTTCGTTTAGTAGGCGAAAACCTTGAACCCGGTGTATATGATATTCAAAAAGCACTAGACATTTGTGCAGAATTAGAAGTTGATTTAGTTGAAATTTCACCACAAGCTGCTCCACCAGTTTGTAGGGCAGTTGACTATAATAAATTTCTTTATGAGAAAAAGCGTAAAGAGAAGGAGCTTAAAGCTAAATCATCTAAGAGCGAAGTAAAAGAAATTCGATTTACACCGAATACCGATGATCATGATTTTGATTTTAAAGCCAAACATGCTGAGAAGTTTTTATTAGACGGGAATAAGGTTAAAGCATATGTGCAGTTTAAAGGACGAGCGATTATGTTTAAAGATCGTGGTGAATTAATTTTATTGAAATTTGCCGAGCGTTTGGCAGAATTTGGTACTTTAGAAGGCATGCCAAAACTTGAAGGCAAAAGAATGCATGCAATATTTGCTTCTAAAGCAAAGAAAAAAGTATAATTA
Source organism: Chitinophagaceae bacterium (assembly GCA_017989935.1). Classification (GTDB taxonomy): domain Bacteria; phylum Bacteroidota; class Bacteroidia; order Chitinophagales; family Chitinophagaceae; genus OLB11. The sequence goes on along the minus strand of JAGNOY010000046.1, from coordinate 9,260 downwards.
TTTGGTTTTATAACTTTTTTAATTCTACCTTTACTTCCTTATATTTATATACAATGAACATTTATGTATCAAACATTCCATTCAAAATGGAAGATGACCAATTGAGAGATCTTTTCGCAGAATTCGGCGAAGTGATTTCTTCGAAAATTATTATGGACAAATTTACCAGACGTAGCCGTGGATTCGGTTTTGTTGAGATGCCTGATGATGTAGCGCAAGCTGCTATCGATGGTTTAAATGGTAAAGAAGTAATGGGCCTTCAGTTACGTGTAAACGAAGCAAGACCTAAAACCGAAAGCACTGGTGGTGGTGGTGGTTACAACCAACGCAGTGGCGGAGGTGGTTATCAGAAGAGAGACTACTAGTATTGATCTATATTAATCTAATTCACACGGTTTCGGCCGTGTTTTTTTATGCCATATTGGTGTTGATTTTTATGAATTTTCGGAGCAAAAAATATTTTGAGGTGAAAATTGACTTTTGAATTGAATTCAAGTCAAAGCGGCTCACTAAAATAAATTACAATGAAAAATTTAAAGTTTGTAGGATTACTCATCTTGTTTATTGGAATGATGGTACTTCCTCAATTAGCTGAAGCGCATCCTCATCATAGACATGCAAGACATGCAATTCAACGTCATCGTGCAGCTGTTAGGCATCATCAATTTCAAAAGCATCATCGAGATTGCCGGACAAGAAGTCATGGCCATGGTCGAAGCAGATGTTGCAACCGATCTTCACATAGATAATTTGTCATGAAGAATTTAATCATAAAAGCTCAATTTTTTGGGCTTTTATGTTTTTTATATGTGTTTAATGAAGGTCTACAGATTAACGACGATATCAAGTTTGAGTTTCAGACTTTAGTCATATTGAAAATGGGTTTGATATGTTTATGAGAAAATTGAAAATAAAAAAGTTGTCTGGAACCCTTGCTGCCATTGAAAAAACCCGTTTTTTTAAGGCTAATATTAATTGACTTAAATTACACTAGCATAATTCCAAATTAATTGTATCTTCGCACGTTCTAAAAATAAACTTAACTAAGACAAAAGACATGCAGTTAAAAGGATTGATAAAGCTATTTACTATAGCGCTGATTTTAATTTCATTATTCCAATTATCTTTTACATTCGTTGTAAATAATTTTGAGAAGAAGCAAGCTTCGAAGGTAACTCAATTGGTGAATGCTGAAAACCCTGGTATTAATGACGCCACCAAGAAAATGTTGGTATCTGATAAGTTACGATTCAGACTAGATAGTTTGTCTAATAACAAGGTATATAATCTTGGGTTTACATCATACACTTATCAAGAAGCCAAAGAACAAGAATTAAACCTTGGATTAGATTTGCAAGGTGGTATGAATGTGGTACTTGAAGTTAGTTTGGATGATTTAGTAAGAAATCTAAGCAATAATGGATCTGATCCAGCATTAAATAAAGCTTTGGCTAGCGCTAAGCAAATGCAATCTAATAGCCAATCAGACTTTATTACCTTATTTGGAAATGCGTATAAAGAGCAAAATCCAAATGCTCGATTAGCCAATTTGTTTGTTACAGCGAATTCTAAAGGAATCAACTTTAATTCTTCAGATGATGAAATATTGAGGAAATTAAGAGAAGAATCTAAAGATGCCATTAATAGAACATATCGTGTATTATTAACCCGTATTGATAAATTTGGTGTGGCTCAACCTAATGTAAATCTTGATGACAATCGTGGAATTATTAGTGTAGAATTAGCGGGTGTGAATAATCCTGAGCGTGTTCGTAAGTATTTGCAAGCAACAGCTAAATTAGAATTCTGGGAAACATATTCTCAACATGAAATTAGCTCTAGTATCATTAAAGCTGATGAAGAATTAAAGTCATTTTTAGCTGGTGTAAAGGATACTTCACTTCAATTACCTGCTGTAGTAGAAAATAAAGATTCAAACAAAGCTGAAAAAGCAGATACTACATTAGCCTCTTTAAAAAGTAAAGGAAGTTCAAAAGATGAAGACACTAGCATGGCTGGATTATCAGATGAACAAAAATTAGCTAAAGCCAGAAGATTGAATCCTTTGCGTAGTTTCTTATTAGGCGGTTTTCAAGTAAGACAAGGTAAGAATGGAGAAGTAGTACATACCCCACAAATTTCATATGTATTTAGTCGCGATACTGCCCAATTGAACAAATATCTTAATTTGGATATTGTTAAAAATCAATTCCCTAAAAATTTGAAGTTTTATTATGGGATAGCTGATAAAGAAATTCGTGAGAAGGAGAAGGTCGTGATTTTATTTGCGATTAAAAAGAATGCAGGATCTGACGAACCTAAATTAGGTGGTGATCACATCACGGATACTCGTCAAGATTATGACAGAGTAACTGGTCAACCAGATATTCAAATGAGCATGGATCCTATTGGAGCTAGAGCATGGGAAAAACTTACAGGTGCAAATATTGGTAAGTCTATTGCTATTGTATTGGACGATTTAGTTTATTCTGCTCCAGCGCCTAGCGAAACAATTGCAGGTGGAAACTCTAATATTACAGGTAGTTTTTCTGTAGAGGAGGCACAAGATTTAGCAAATATTCTTAAAACCGGAAAGTTACCTGCTCCTGCAAATATTGTTCAAGAGCAAGTGGTAGGTCCAACTTTAGGAAAAGAAGCTGTGAACGGTGGTTTGATGTCATTTGTTATTTCTTTTATCATCATCTTTATTTTGATGTTGGTTTATTATAATAGTGCTGGTTGGGTGGCGAATATTGCCTTGATTTTAAATTTATTGTTTACTATTGGTGTACTAGCCGCTTTACATGCCTCATTAACTGCTGCAGGTATTGCAGGTTTAGTATTAACTATTGGTATGGCTGTGGATACTAATGTAATTATTTTTGAGCGGATCAAAGAGGAGCTTAAGTTAGGAAAGAATCATGAAGCAGCTGTGAATGAAGGGTATAGACGTTCTTTGAGCCCAGTATTAGATGGTCACATCACAGTATTAATGACTGCGGTTATATTATTTATTTTTGGTTTAGGACCTGTCTTAGGATTTGCTACAACTCAAATTTTAGGTATCTTATTATCTTTATTTTGTGGAATCCTAGTATCTCGTTTAATTACAGATATGAGAATGAAAGGTGGTAAACATTTCAATTATTTTACACCCTTGTCTGAAAAGATATTTAAGAAATCTCATTTCAAGTTTATTGAGTGGAGAAAGAATGCATACATTATTTCAATTGTTGTATTAATCTTAGGTATTTCATCAATTTTCTATGGTTTTGATTATGGAGTTGAATTTGCTGGTGGTAGAAGTTATACAGTGCGTATGGATAAAGAGGTAAAAACAAGTCAGATTGCTGAAGCACTTAAATCAACTTTTGAGGTTGCACCTATTGTAAAAACAATTGGAACTGATAATCAAGTAAATATTACCACTGCTTATAAAATTGCAAATGACTCGAAAGAAGTTGAACAAGAAGTTCAAAGCAAATTGTTCGAAGCATTAAAGGCTAGCGGCTTTGTAAACACTAATATTGCTGAAGCAGAATTTAAGAGCAAATACATCATGAGTTCTCAAACTGTGAAGCCTTCTATTTCTGATGATTTGAAGAAAGGTGCCTTGTGGGCTACATTTTGGTCGATTTTATTTATATCTATTTACATATTTGTTCGATTCCGTAAATGGCAGTATTCTGTAGGTACACTTGTGGCCTTGTTACATGATGTATTTGTAACCTTAGCGGTGTTCTCATTTTTACGTCGTGTTGTTCCATTCACTTTAGAGATTGATCAGCACTTTATTGCTGCCGTGCTTACTGTAATTGGATTTTCTATGAATGATACAGTTATTGTATTCGATAGAATTCGCGAATATTTCAGAAAACGTCCAGGTGATTCGAAAACTAATGTGATTAATTCGGCCATTAATGATACTATGAGCAGAACCATAATGACTTCATTGACTGTATTTATCACTTTGTTAATCTTGTTTATATTTGGAGGAGAAGTAACCAAAGGCTTTGCATTTGCAATGATGATTGGTGTGGTAACAGGAACCTATTCATCAATCTTTGTGGCTTCACCAATTTTGATTGATCTTGATAAGAAAGATAAGTTAACCATGGAAGAAGATAAGGAGAAGCGAATTGAGGAATTAAAGAAAATGGCCTAAGGCTAAGCATAATAAAAAGAACCTACCTAACGGTAGGTTTTTTTATGTCATTCAATAAATACAAGAAGCTCAAATATTTCAATATTGACCTTTTATAGTGCATTCTTAATAATATTCAAGGAACTATAGGCTTAATATTTCATTTTTAAAGTTCATTTCCCTACTTTTGCGCTCTTAAAAAAAATACGCGTATGAATAATTTATTTTACTTAGTTCCAGTCTTTGGTATTGTGGCTTTATTATACACTTTTGTACAAAGTGCTTGGGTGAGTAAGCAATCTGCAGGGAATGACAGAATGAAAGAAATTGCCGGTTATATAGCTGATGGGGCAATGGCATTCTTAAAAGCAGAATACAAAGTAATGAGTTATTTTGTGGTGATTGCTGGTTTGCTTTTAGGCTTCATGGGCTTCACGGACAAGAATAGTCATTGGACAATTGCCTTAGCTTTTGTTGTAGGTGCTTTCTTTAGTGCTTTAGCAGGTTTCTTAGGTATGAGAATCGCTACTAAATCTAACGTACGTACTGCCGAAGCTGCACGTACTTCTTTAGCCAAAGCGCTTAAAGTATCCTTTACCGGAGGTTCTGTAATGGGAATGGGTGTGGCAGGCTTAGCTGTTTTAGGATTAGGTTCTATGTTTATTTTATTATACATGAGCTTTGTTGGTAATTACACAGTAGGTTCAGCAGAATATACACATGCATTATCAAAAGCAATTGAAGTATTAACAGGTTTCTCTTTGGGAGCTGAGTCTATTGCCTTGTTTGCTAGAGTTGGGGGAGGTATTTATACTAAAGCTGCTGATGTGGGTGCTGATTTAGTGGGTAAAGTAGAAGCCGGTATTCCTGAAGATGATCCGCGTAATCCAGCCACGATTGCAGATAATGTAGGTGATAATGTAGGTGATGTGGCAGGTATGGGTGCAGATTTATTTGGATCTTATGTGGCTACCGTTTTAGCTACTATGGTATTGGGTAAAGAAACCACAAGCGCAGCAGGCACTGATATGTTTGGCGGATTAGCCCCAATTTTATTGCCAATGTTAATTGCAGGTATTGGTATCATTTTATCTATAGTAGGAACATTCTTTGTTCGTATTTCTGAAAGCGCTGGTTTAAGTACTTCAAAAGTTCAAAATGCCTTAAACATGGGTAACTATGGATCAATTGTGTTGACTGGCATAGTGTGTTACTTCTTGACATCTTATATTTTACCTTCGGAAATGGTGTTACGTGGATTTACTTTCACAAACACAGGTGTGTTCTTCTCAATATTAGTTGGATTAGCAGTCGGTACTTTAATGAGTATTATCACTGAATATTACACAGCAATGGGTAAACGTCCAGTTCTAAGCATTGTTCGTCAGTCAGCTACAGGTCATGCTACTAATATTATTGGTGGTTTAGCCATGGGTATGGAATCAACTTTTTTACCAATGTTAGTCCTAGCAGCTGGAATTTATGGTTCTTATCATTTTGCAGGTTTATATGGAGTAGCTATTGCTGCTGCTGGTATGATGGCAACTACAGCTATGCAATTAGCTATCGACGCATTCGGACCAATTGCTGATAATGCTGGTGGGATTGCTGAAATGAGTGAATTGCCTTCTGATGTTCGTGAGAAAACAGATATTCTTGATGCCGTAGGTAATACAACAGCAGCTACTGGTAAAGGATTCGCTATTGCATCGGCTGCCTTAACTGCGTTAGCTTTATTTGCCGCATTTGTTGGTATTTCTGGTATTGATGGTATTGATATTTATCGTGCTGATGTGTTAGCTGGATTATTTGTTGGAGCCATGATTCCTTTTATATTTTCATCTTTAGCTATTCGTGCAGTTGGAGAAGCTGCTATGGCTATGGTAGAAGAAGTTCGTCGTCAATTCCGCGAAATTCCAGGTATTATGGAAGGTACAGGAAAACCACAATATGATAAGTGTGTTGCAATTTCAACTGAGGCTTCAATTAAAAAAATGATGTTACCAGGTGCTATTGCTATTATTTCTCCTTTAGTTATAGGTTTTTTATTAGGTCCTGAAGTATTGGGAGGCTTTTTAGCTGGCGCTACAGTAAGTGGTGTATTGATGGGCATGTTTCAAAATAATGCAGGTGGTGCATGGGACAATGCCAAAAAATCATTTGAAAAAGGTGTTGAGATCAACGGTAAAATGGAATATAAAAAATCTGAACCACATAAGGCATCTGTGACTGGTGATACCGTAGGTGATCCATTTAAAGATACTTCTGGACCTTCAATGAATATCTTGATTAAATTAATGTCTATCGTTTCATTAGTTATTGCGCCTACTTTATCTGGTATGTTTGCAGATAATATTCAGGCACATAGAAAGGCAAGTATTGCTAATATGCAAATGGCTTGTGAGAAAGCAGGTTGCACTGATACTGAATCTGGTTGCTGTACTCCGAAAAGTGAGAAAACAGAAGCTATTGTTGAAAAAGAAGTAATTAATGAAAACGGTGTTGAAACTTCTACTACAACTTCTGGAACATTAAAAGATGGGGAGTTTGTTGCAGATTTAGGTGAGGTAACTGCAGTGAAATTAGCAGATGGCACTGAATTGAAAGTTGGTGTTAATAGCATTGAAGCCAAATTGGTTAATTTTATTAATTCAGGAACAATCGATGAAAATGATAAAACAAAAAATTGGTTATCCTTTGATCGTTTGCAATTTGAATCTGGCAAATCAACCTTGAAACCTTCTAGTGAAGAGCAATTGAAAAATATGGTAGCTATCTTAAAGGCTTATCCAAATGTTGAATTAAAAATGGGCGGTTACACGGATAATACTGGAACGGCAGACGGGAATCTTAAATTAAGTGATGAAAGAGCAAAAAGTGTGATGTCGCGTATTGTAGCCATGGGTATTGATGCTAAAAGAATTGAAGCTACTGGTTATGGTCAAGAGTATCCAATAGGTGATAATGCCAATGAATTGGGCAAAGCCATGAACAGAAGGATAGATGTCAAAGTGTCTAAAAAATAAATTCAAGGGAAGATGAAAGTCTTCCCTTTTTTATTAGCCTTATTAATGTTTTTTTCAATTGTATGCCTTTACTCAATATTACTTAAGTCAAATCAAAGCAAACAATTCATATCTAAATTACACTGCACTTTTTAAGCTAATCATTTTCTTCGGTGTCAGGTAAATAATATAATCTGGTGTTTACCCTTACTGAGTTTATAGATTTTATTTGTATAAGTATTATGTTAACATTATATCTACCTAATGTTTTGTTTAGCACAAATATTAAGGTCAACTTTGTGCAAACAAAAAACAACAACTAATAACTAAAATTATGAAACAACAACTTCAAACACATTTTAAACAGCAGCTAAAATTCTGGGCATTGATTCTAGGAATTTTATGCACAAGTTTAATCTCCTCGCAACAAGTTCAAGGGCAAACCTTACTTGCTGGATGGGATTTTCAAACTACAACAAATGGTGGAACCGCCGCCGCTGCAGCACCATCAACTCCAACGACATTTGTGGCAAACTTTGGTACTGGATCTTTGTATCTTAACGGTACTAATGGTTCATCTACTTGGATTACCGCAACTTCGGGTAATCAATTAACCTCGTTTGGGGGATCAGCCTTGAATGCGGGAGCTGGATTTTCGACAGTAACATCTGGAGCCTCTTCTTTATCTGTATTAAGTAATGTTGCAAATGGAAAATCAATGGTGTTTTCTGTAAATATGACTAGTTATTCTAATTTGGTGATTAGTTATGTAACTCAAAGAACAGCTTCTGGATTTACAACCCAAACTTGGGAATATAGCACGAATGGAACAACTTGGAATCCAATTCAAGCAGTTTCAGTGCCCACTGGCTATACAACTCAAACTCTTAGCACTGTTACTGGCTTAAACAATAGCGCCACTGCATTAGTAAGGTTAACAGTAACTGGTGCAACAACCACTACAGGAAATAATCGTATTGATAATGTGCAATTTAATGTATCAACTCTTGCAGCGCCTGTTGTAACAAGCAATTCATCAACTGCCACAGTAGGTAGTAATTTTTCATACTTCATTTCAGCCACCAATACGCCAACAAGCTATACTTCATCTGCATTGCCAAATGGACTTACTTTAAACGGTTCAACTGGCGAAATTTCAGGTATTCCTACCACAGCACAGTCTGCAACAACTTACACCATTGATGCAACAAATGGTGTGGGCACAGGAAGCGGAACGGTTGATATAACCATTAACCAAGGTACGCAAACTATTAATTTTGGTTCACTTTCACCAGTAACTGTTGGCGTGAGTCCTTTTAATTTAACAGCTACAGGTGGTGGTTCAGGAAATCCAATAACTTACACTAGTTCAAATCCTGCCGTGGCTGATGTGGTAGGTAATGTATTGACAGTCTATTCAGCTGGGAATACCGATATTACAGCAAATCAAGCCGGCAATTCCAATTATCTAGCCGCTTCACCTGTTGTTCAAAATTTAATTGTTAACCCTGCCACATTAACTCCACAAACCATTACCTTCGGTCCATTAGGCACTGTGGTTTATGATGCTGCTACGATCACATTAACTGCCACAGGAGGCGGATCGGGAAATCCAGTTACCTATGTAAGTTCTAATACCAATGTAGCTACAATTGCAGGAAATATTTTAACATTAAAAGGTCCTGGTACAGCTGATATTACTGCCTCACAAGCAGGTAATGGAGCCTATTATGCTGCACCTGATGTGATGCAAACTATTACTGTAACTCCAAAAGATTTAACTATTTCTGGCGTTGTTGTTACACCTAAAAATTATGATGGTACAAATACAGCTACCTTAGATTTAACTGCAGCCACCTTGAATACTTTAGTTGGCACTGATGTAGTGACTATCACAGGAACTGCTACATACGACAATGTAAATGCAGGTTCTGGTATTAATATGACAATGAGTTTAAGTTTGGCTGGAGCAGATGCAGCTAAATACACTTTAAATACACAACCAACTGTAACGGGTGATATAAATCAAGCACCTCAATTTATCAATTTTGCATCTTTGTCTCCAGTCACTATAGGTGATCCTAGTTTCAATTTGACTGCTACAGGTGGTG
>JAGNOY010000380.1 GCA_017989935.1 Chitinophagaceae bacterium | reverse complement strand
AAATTCGTGAAAAAGCCGAAATGCTCGAGGCAAGTGTAGATCGGGAAACCATACAACTTACAGAATTCGTAACCGTATCAGAATTATCAAGCTTGATGGATGTACCCGTTACAGATGTCATCATGACCTGTATGAATATGGGTATCATCGTTTCTATAAATCAACGATTGGATGCAGAAGTCATTGAATTTTTAGCTGAAGAATTTAATAAGAAAATTGAATTTATCAGTGCCGAAGCCACTATTGAAGTGGACGAAGAAATTGAAGAAGATCCTAAAAACTTAATTCCAAGAGCCCCTATTGTCACAGTAATGGGCCATGTGGATCATGGAAAAACATCCTTATTGGATTATATTCGCCATACGAATGTAGTATCAGGCGAAGCCGGAGGTATTACTCAGCATATTGGAGCTTATGAAGTAACCGTAGGTCCTGATCATAAAAAAATAACTTTTTTGGATACACCTGGTCACGAAGCATTTACTGCCATGAGAGCCCGTGGAGCAAAAGTTACAGACGTAGCAGTTATTATTATTGCTGCGGATGATCGGATCATGCCACAAACCAAAGAAGCCATTTCGCATGCACAAGCTGCTAATGTTCCAATAGTCTTTGCAATAAATAAAGTCGATAAAACAGGTGCCGATCCTGAAAGAATCAAAAATGAACTATCCCAAATGAACTTTTTAGTGGATTCATGGGGCGGTAAATTTTCATCCCAAGAAATATCTGCTAAGTCTGGACTTGGTGTTGATTTATTATTAGAAAAAATTCTATTGGAATCTGAGGTTTTGGATTTAAAAGCCAACCCTTCAAGACCAGCTACAGGAACTGTTATCGAGGCATCCCTGGATAAAGGGAGAGGGTATGTAGCAAAATTATTAGTACAGAATGGAACTTTAAATATTGGAGATGTGGTTTTAGCCGGCGAAAATGCAGGCAAGGTCAAAGCCATGTTTAATGAGCGCGGTCAGAAATTAAAGCATGCTCCACCTTCCACACCTGTTATGGTTTTAGGACTCACAGGTGCCCCTACAGCTGGTGAGAAATTCAAAGTAATGGAAGAAGAATCTGAAGCCAGACAAATCGCTACCAAACGCTCTCAAATTAGTCGTGAACAAGCGAACCGTGCTTCTAAACGTATTTCATTAGATGAAATTGGACGCCGACTTGCTTTAGGTAATTTCAAAGAATTGAGGTTAATTGTTAAGGGTGATGTGGATGGTTCTGTTGAAGCCTTATCTGACGCATTAATTAAACTATCGGTAGAATCCATCAAAGTAAGTGTACTCCACAAAGCGGTTGGACAAATCATTGAATCAGATATTCTCTTGGCCTCCGCTTCTGATGCTATAGTCATAGGCTTCCAGGTGAGACCATCGCTTTCTACTCGTCAATTAGCAGAAAAAGAAGGCGTCGAAATCAAGCTTTATTCCATCATTTATGAAGCCATAGAAGAGATCAAGGCTGCCATGGAAGGTATGCTTGAACCTACCAAAGTTGAAAAAATCATGGGCCAAATTGAAGTTCGTGAAGTGTTCAAGATTACCAAGGTGGGAACTGTTGCCGGAGGTATGGTCATAGAAGGTAAAGTAGCTAGAAATAATATGGTTAGGGTCATTCGTGATGGTATAGTCATTTATCCTAATCGTGAAGGCGGTACAGCTGAATTGCAATCCTTAAAACGATTTAAAGATGATGCTAAAGAAGTTAAAGAAAACATGGAATGCGGAGTTGCTGTTAAAAACTTCAATGACATCAAAGTAGGAGACATCATTGAGGCCTATGAAATTACAGAAGTAAAACAGAAGTTGGCTTAATTGTTTTTAAAGGGATTTAGATTGTTATAGATTTCTTTGCCATTTCAATGACTTTATAATTGTATTATTTTTAACTTTTGGAATATAAAATTATTTCAAAAAGATGCCTATAGTAATTCATTTACATTAAAGCATTTAGTTCAAAGGCCTTGTTTTAAAATTCAATATTTGAACATCCGATAAAATTCATATTGATAAAAGAGTACTAAATTTTAAATATATTATTCCAAAAATTTATTACCACTAAAATCATTACATAAAAAAATTAGACATTATATTCCAACAAGAAAAATATTACGAGTTGTAAAATATTCTAAATCTGCTATTCATGAAGTCAAAATCTTTCTTAATGTAGGTTCCTTATGTTGGATAAAACCTTCCTGAATATAAACCTTTTCACCAACCTCGGTGGCATGCAACTCAAAAGCAGTAACACCATATTTCCTTCCTTCCGCTACCAATAAATTTAAAATATGTTTACAAATTCCTTTTCTTCTAAATTCAGGTATGGTATACATATTCATGATATAGCCCCATTTGCCGGATGGGTTTTTAAAATTTCCGGGCATTTGTCGGAAATGAACTGAACCAATGCCAGCTACTTTTCCATCACTCTGAGCAATAAAAGAAATACAACTATGATCGCCAGTTGCATTGGTAAAATAACTTGTCATTTGTTTCCTTAAAAATTGAACCAAATTCTCATCTTGATTCCCGGATAATTCCAAAGCAAATAATATTCTGTAGTCAACTAAGGTATGAATATCACTTTGTGTAGCTCTGTGGTATGTTATGTTATTCATCATTTATTGTAATCTAAGTGTGTATAAATAATATTGCTTGCCAAACATCAATTCGAGGTCCATTAATTTGATAAATCCCATACTTTCATAAATGTGTCGTGCAGCATTTTGGAATTCAGAAGTATGCAAAGCTATTGTTTTTTCGCC
>JAGNOY010000045.1 GCA_017989935.1 Chitinophagaceae bacterium | reverse complement strand
ATCCGCAAAGATGCCCTATTGTTTTTCCACTTTTGCCATGACGCAAAAGTTGAGCAAAAAGTCTAGGCTGAAGATTCTTGGCATAAAAATAATTTCATCTACGCCACTTTTATCCAAACTCGCACATATTGATATTCTCTATAAAACAGCATTCTCTTGTGCTCAAACAGCGATAAAAGTCTGGCTTCGATTTCAATATTTTTAGTTGCCTCGAATCTTAGGCCGTCTCTTCCATGAAGATTTTTTGCAATATATTGGTATTAGATAGAAGACATCTGTGTTCATTGGTTTTATAAGGTAATTTAGCGGATAATCATATAGAATTTAAGTCTTTGATTGAAAACGAAAACTGTGGCAACGATCGAAGCGATACCCCGGCTCGTTCTTCAAAACGAGACGGCGTAAAGCTGAGAGCGTGTCTGCCACCCAAAAAATGCAATTCGTATGTAGCATTTATCATCTTAAGATTCGAAATTATTCATTCAAAGAAATTATTCATTCAAAGCAATACCTGATTTTAATGAATTCGATGTATATTCGCCACTCAAAAATAATTATTATGGGAAGAGGTGATGTAAAAACCAAAAAAGGCAAACGCTTTAAAGGCTCATTCGGAAAACATCGTTTACGTGTAGCTAAAAAGAAATCAGCAGCAAAGAAAGCCTAATCAGCTTTCTTTTTTTTATACATTCAAGTAATTCATAAAGGCATCGTAATTCTGTTGCAAATCTTCAAGATGATTTTTTGCTGCATACACATCCTTCACCACATAGCCAAAACGCTCGAAAGTGGCAATTAAGGCTTGCACATCTGGCTGATTGACTTTGAGGGTGACAAGTTGCCCACCTGTTTCTTGAATTGTGTTCACAAACAAACTTAAAATACTGACATCGTTACTTTCACAGATTCTGGCTATTTCTGAAGCACTATAATTTCTTTGCTCCATTTCTAACACGATGATGGCACCCAATTCCTTCACAGCATTAGTTTCGAGAAGATAATTAAATAATCCTTCTACTGTTATGATGCCTACAAAATGTTGATGAAGGCCTACTACAGGCACTATAGATAAGTTAAATTCTTTCACCAATTTCATGGCCTCATAAGGATGCATTTGCTCAGTAACCATAGGCCTAAAATTGATAAATTCAGCTAAAGAAAGAGGCTCTTCTGGTGTATCCCAATCTAATAAATCATCTTCCGAAATCAAGGCCATATAATCTCCACGATCAACGAGAGGTAGGTGAAACACTCTAAATTCATTCATTAAACTGAGTGCTCTATTACCTGTATCTTGTAAGGTAAGCAAAGGAAATTCGTAGGAAATTAGCTCTTTAATACTCATTTCAATCGATAACGTAAATAAATTTTATTTTAGTATAATTACGTTTCAAAACTATGGATATTTACTCAAGAAATCGCTAAGTAATATATTAAACTCACCCGGCACCTCCATCATGGGCGCATGACCACAATGATCTATCCAGTGCAGCTCGCTATTTGGAAGCAATTTCTTAAATTCTTCAGCCACCATAGGCGGTGTAATGGTATCATTTTTACCCCATATCAAGCAAACAGGTTGTTTTACATTTTGTAATTCTTCACCTAAATGATGCCTGATAGCTGATTTAGCCAAATAAATAATTTTTACTGCCTTCAATCGGTTGTTGACAATATTATACACTTCATCAATCAATTCTTGGGTTGCAGAAGCAGGATTGTAAAAAGTTAATTCAACCTTCTTCCGGATATAATCTTTATCGCCACGTTTAGGGTAAGTCTCGCCCATCCCATTTTCAAACAAGCCAGAACTTCCTGTAAGCGTAATTGTTTTAATTTTTTCAGGATGCTTTAAAGCATACACCAATGAAATATGTCCGCCTAAGGAATTACCCATTAAATGAATATCCTTTAAATTTTTATGTTCTATAAATTTAGCAACATGTTTTGCCAATCCGGAAACTGAGGTATCTAAATTGGTTAAATCATACAAAGGCAACATAGGAATATAGACAGTATACTTTTCCTTAAAACAATCTACCAGGTCCTTAAAGTTGCTCAACGCACCAAATAAGCCGTGCAATAACACTAAACTTTCACCACTTCCTTCTTGCACGTATTTAAATTTCCCAGACTGTTTGATTTCGTATTGCATAGTTTAAAACATTCCCGCTAAAGTAGTTTTTTATATTTGAAAAGTGAAATTTATAGCTTTTGATTTTGATTATACTTTTTGCTTCACTTTTTGTCTTGTTATCAAATAGTTTTCAATTCAACTCATTTTCTTTTTTAGGGCGGCATACACGCTATTCACTTCAAGTCCGTTTCCGATCCAGAGCCATCGGAATCCGGGCTTTTCGTTACTATCGTTGCCGCAATACAGACTAAACTTCCATGATTAAAGTTTTTCAATCAATCAAAGTTTGCTGAGCTACCAAACAGCATAAAAAAAACTAACTTTAAAAAAGTTAGTTTATACAAAATATGTAAGTTGTATGTATAAAAATGCTAATTTTTTGCAGTACTAGACGAAAGCAATTCAATCGTAACTTCTCCTATCCCCTGCTCAATCAAACCTAATTTCGAAGCCGCAGCATGGGTTAAATCAATTAGTCTTTTATTAGCGGCATGCATCCTATCATTTATTTTAACGACTACGCTTTTACCATTTTTAATATTCACTACTTTAACTAAAGTACCTAAGGCTAAAAAATTATTCGCAGCAGTTAATTTATCATTGCTAAAAATTTCTCCGTTTGCCGTTTTTCTCCCATTAAATTTAGGGTGGTAATAACTAGCTTTTCCTTGCCAAGTTTGAAAATCAACTTTTTGAATTTTAGAAAATCCGTAGCTTCCTATGAGTATGCTTAAAACTACGACTGCGACCGCAAGAAATTTCTTTAGATGTTTCATAGTTTATTCATTTAAGTTGCAAATGTAAGCCTAGAGACTTAGCCATCAAAGGTCATTATGGTTTTATAAACATAATAGAATGTTATCTAAAAGACTAAGAAACAACAATTTCATCTATTTATATATTTTTATTATTTACATATTAATAAATAAGATACTCAAATAAGCTTATGTCAAATATCTTAGAATTAACTTGATTTTCTATGTGATTTGAACTTAATTTTTAAACTACCTTGAAATCGAGCCCTATTTTTTACCTGATACGCCCGTTAAAAACTGCCTTTACTACCAAATATTCACCTCACGCTCCAATTGAATGCCAAATTTTTCTTGCACACTTGCTATTATTTTACCAGACAAATTAAAAATATCCAAGCCTTTTGCATGCCCATAATTTACTAAAACCAACGCTTGATTTTTATGGACACCATATCCATCTTCGGTATACCCCTTCCAACTTTGATCTTTTTCAGGACCAGCATGTTGAATAAGCCAAGCTGCCGGAATTTTGATTCCATTAGAGGCTTCAAAACTTGGGATGTTAGGATACGCCTCTTTAAGTTTCAAATAATATTCATAATTAATTACCGGATTTTTAAAAAAACTTCCTGCATTCCCTATCACTTTGGGATCAGGTAATTTCTCTGAACGAATTTTAATCACGGCTTGTGATACATCTTTAATACTTAATTTATCAGGCTCAATAGAAGCTAATTCATCTCGAAGATTTCCATAATCAATTTGACATACAGGTTGTTTGCACAATTTCAACGTAACAGAAACAATAAA
Organism: Chitinophagaceae bacterium; assembly: GCA_017989935.1. Lineage (GTDB taxonomy): Bacteria > Bacteroidota > Bacteroidia > Chitinophagales > Chitinophagaceae > OLB11. The sequence continues at coordinate 6,520 of JAGNOY010000045.1, read as the reverse complement.
ATACCTTCCTGCTAATTCTCTTTTAAATACACTTTCGCGATATCCAAACTTGCAAGCCAAAGCATCAAATTTTTTAGCTTCTCCAGTTTCCAAATCAATAGCTGTTAGTTCAACAAAAACATCTTTCAGCTCAACCCCATAAGCGCCAATATTTTGTATCGGTGCCGCCCCAATAGTACCTGGAATTAAGGATAAATTTTCAATGCCTCCATAATCACGATCAACACACCATCTTACGCAATCGTGCCAAGTTTCTCCAGCCCCAAATAGTATCTCCACAAAATCTTCATCTTCATGAGTAATCTCAATCCCTTTAAGCAAATTAATGACTGTAAGTCCTTCTAAATTCTTAGTAATTAAAACATTGCTTCCTCCACCAAGAATACGAAAGCTGGCATATTGTTTAATCAACTGAGCGAATTCCAATACGTCAGACAACTGATGTATTTCTGCAAAGGCCTCGGCCACTGCTTCCATACCAAAGGTATTATACAACAATAAGGACTTACTATTTTCGATTTGCATACCGAACAAATGTAATGACAAGTTTTGGGAAACAAAAACTTGAGGCTTCTGTCCAGAAAATTATCATTATTGCTAAACAATTTTTACCTTCGGCTTACCTTGAGGCTTTATCGACATATCTATTTTCTAAAAGAAGTTTTAAAATATTCTTTAACTGCCTTTGGAGGCCCTCAAGGGCATTTTGGCATGATGTTAAAAACATTTGTAGAAAAAAGAAAAGATGTAACCGAAGAAGAACTTCTAGATTTCATGTCTTTTTGTCAAATGCTCCCTGGCCCCTCTTCGACCCAAACCATCACCTTAATTGGATATAAAAGAGGCGGTGTCACTTTAGCCTTATTTACTTTTCTAATTTGGATATTACCAGCAGTTCTGATGATGGGGGGACTCTCCTTTTTAATAAAATATTTAGATGCTCAAGCTATTCAAACAAATTTATTTAAGTTCATTCAACCAATGGCAGTTGGATTTTTAATCTATGCAGCCTTTAAAGCCATGAAGGTTCAGGTAAAACATCCTGCAACATATATTATCATGTTTTCTGCCTTATTGATTACCATTTTTTTTCGATCCCCTTGGATTTTTCCTGTATTAATTCTTTCTGGAAGCATAGTTTCTAATTTTAGCGACAAACGAATTCCCATGAATACGGCCCCTAAAAAGCCTATCAAATGGATCAATATATTATGGTTTATCATAGTATTTTTGATTGCGGGTATTTTATCAGAATTGGCCAGAACACAACATTGGCAATATGCGCGAGCCTTCAACTTATTTGAAAACTTTTATAGATTTGGTAGTTTCGTATTTGGTGGTGGGCATGCCCTAATTCCGATGATGTATGAACAATTTGTCATTCGTCCTGAGCATTTTAATATGAGTCCGTATTTGACCCCAACTCAATTCTTAACAGGTGCAGGAATGATAAATGCTATCCCTGGTCCTGTATTTTCAATTTGTACTTACATAGGTGGACTAAGCATGAGCAATTACGGTACTTCTGCCCAACTTGTAGGATGTGGTGTTGCCACCATCGGGGTATTTTTACCAAGTATTCTATTATTACTATTTTTCTTTCCTATTTATCAAAATTTAAAACAATACACCGTTATTTTCAGGGCATTAGAAGGCATTCATGCTGTTATTATTGGAATCATGTGGGCTTCTGCCTTCATTTTATTTCGCTCGGTTACTTTTGAATGGTCTCATCTTGTTGTGGTGGGTATTACATTTGCTTTGCTGATGTATACTAAAATTCCTGCACCCTTATTGGTTTTGGGTTGGTTGCTTTTAGGATTTGCTCTTTAAAAACATACTTGAGGTCAATTGATTGAAGCGATATTAATATTTATTTAAAAAACAAACAACAAAGAAAATTACCCTATGAAATTCAAACTGTTCCTTCTAATTCTTCTTTGCAGTAAAATTCATTTAACATTTGCCCAGATTAATAATGAAGGCCTAGAACAATCTATCCAAATAAGTGATAGCAATGAATCAAAAGTAATGCTTGCCTTAGAAACACAAAACTTCTTTAAGAACAACGAATATTTTCATGATATTTCAACTGGCTACACGTTAATGGGCACCCAATGGAAAACGAGTATAGCCTATCAAATTTCACCTTATATACGAATACAAGGCGGCGTGTTTCTGCAACAAGATTTTGGGCATAACCCTTTTCATCTTGTTCAGCCTATATTTAGCCTTAAAGCTTCTAAACATGGATATTCAATGCTATTTGGAAGTTTAGAATCTAATTTGTCGCATAAATTACTTGACCCCATATTAAGTTATGAAAGAAATATTTTAACGCCGATCGAAAATGGGATTCAACTAAAAGTAGATCGAAAAAATATCTGGAGTGATACCTGGATGAACTGGGAAAAAATGCAATACCTTGGAGATTCATCTCAAGAAAAATTTACTGTTGGACACTCGTCACAAATTCATGTATTAAAGAAGAAATCATTCAGTGTAGACTTCCCTATTCAGTTTTTAGTTACACATAGAGGTGGTCAAATCGATATAGATACAACGGCCTTACAAACCATCATGAATTTTGCAGCAGGTTTTAAATTAAGAAAGATGTGTAAAGGATTTATAAAAGAAATTCAAACAGAAAACTATGCTTTATGGTATAAAGATTTTTCTCCCACTAAACGTTGGCCATATGGCGAAGGGAATGCCTTTTTTCTGAATGCCACCATACGAACAAAATTTGACATAAGCGCTTCACTTGGATATTGGCAAGGATTTCAATATCTAGCTTCAAGAGGTGGCTACCTTTTTCAGTCTGCAGCGTTTGAATATGGCACCAAAGGCTATACAGAAAGTTCAAGAAAATTATGCTTTATACGTTTACTCTATCAACATCAATTATTGCAACACCTATATGCCGACGTGCGATTTGAACCCTATATTGATTTAGGAAAACAATTTTTTGAATATTCATATTCCTTCTATCTTACTTATAAAAATGATTTCAATCTCATTAACTTAAAGAAAAGCAAAAAAGTCTTTTAAATCGTTTTAAATCAAGGTGACCTAAATATATTTACTCCATGAAAAATAAACGTTTACTACTTACTTTCATTGGACTACTCACAGGGCTTTTAGTTTTTGCACAATACAATTTCAGAAAAATTAATAATGAAGCTTTTAAACGCGGAGAGAAATTATCCTACAGAATACACTATGGTTTTATTGATGCTGTTACTGCAACAATAGAAGTTACCCAGGAAAATAAAAAATTTGGTAATCGAAATACCCTGCATGTTGTTGGTATTGGTAAATCAAAAGGCAGTTTTGATTTCTTTTTCAAAGTCAGAGATCGTTATGAATCTTATATAGATGAAGAAGCTTTAATTCCTTGGTATTTTGGCAGACGCATTGATGAAGGGGGGTATAAAATGGGACAAGATTATGCCTTTAATCATATACAAAAAAAAGTGACGAATCGCGATAAAACGTATTCAATTACAGAGAATGCACAAGACATGATTTCAGGTTTTTTTCTGGCTCGCACCTTTGATTTAGGCAACGCAAAAGAAGGACAAATATTTACAGTACCTACTATAGTTGATGGAGATATGTATAATTTACAAATCAAATTTAAAGGACGTGAGATAATCAAAACAGAGTTTGGAAAAATTAAATGTTTAAAATTTGTACCAGTTTTACAAAAGGGCCGAATTTTTAAAAAAGAAGAGGATATGATAGTTTGGTTATCAGACGATAAAAATCATATTCCAATTCGAGCAAAAGCGGATATTTTATTTGGATCGTTAAAAGTAGACTTAACAAGTTACCAAGGATTGAGTAACCCGATTGTGTTTACTAAGTAATTAGAAATTCAATTGTTTAAGCTGTGATGATATTTATGAATAGGTTCAAAAGGGTTCCCGAACCGACACTCGAGGTGACTTGATAGATAATCGGGAGCATAAAAAAGACTGTCAGAAATCGACAGTCTTTTTAATGATCTTCATTCAATTAAGGCGTTACAGCACTTACATTATTTTGACTATTTAAATCGAAGACTGGATAATCAAATCCATCAACATATCCGTCGCCGTTTAGATCTGTAGCCACATATACTCCCGAAATATTATTTTGCGAATCGTTATCGAAATCTGGATAATCAAATCCATCAATGTAGCCATCTTGGTTTAGATCGCCGGTATACAAAGCCCAAACTCCGGTTTCCATTTCTATCATATTACTTCCATACGCTTTGTTTGCTGCTATAGAAAAATTATAGGTTGCTGGGCTACTTGAAATAGTTACAGGATCTGCACTCCATGTTTGGATTGAATTTCTATGATTAACCACGACATAATAATTTCCATTTAAAGGAGGAAAAATACAATTGGCTATACCATTTGTTTTGAGTCTTGCCAAAGTAGTAGACACTATATTAGATGGATTTGCCACTTCATGAAGTTCAACTGTAATGTCATCCACATCATCTGATGCAGCATTTACAAAATTTTGATTTAACATCGTTGTTGTCATTGTAGAAGCCCCAATATAATAACCTTGAAGAAAAGTTGTCAATTGCAATTCGCTATTACATGGAACTTCTGTGATTACAATAGTACTAGAAGTAGTACAACCATTGATATCCATAGCAACTACTGTATAAGTTCCTGTAACTGCATTGTTTAAGGCATTTCCAGATCCAATGAGTATTGGCGTGCTGTATGTAATATCTAAACTAGGCGGCACATTCCCTTCTCTTGAATCGTATCTTTTTGCATCAGGGAAATTAGTTTCATCACTTTTAAGCATCCAACCAAAGTTTGAAGTTGGATTGTTTAACCAATATTGAATATCAGTTACCATGCTTGGTGAATTCCATGAATAAGCTCCTGCATTATCTACTATAGTGCTTGCGCTACTTGTTGGATTAAATGAGCCTCCAGCTGTTGTCCAAGAACTAATTGTATGAAATGTGCTTAACCAAGTTGCATCTGTTGAACTAGCAGGCGCTCCAACACCTCCTTGTGTTGAATAAGAACTACCCTCTCCCCAATTTTGAAGTAATTTGTGTAATGAATGTGATTGCGGGCCAGCAACATTTGATGGTTGCGAACTGTTTAAATTTAAAATAGCATTTTGAATTTCTGCATTGTAAGGTAATGACGTTAAATTAAATGAAATCAAAGCCCTTGTCTTGTAACCTGGCGATTGGTTGTTTCTGCCAACACCTAAGTAAGGACCAGCACCATTGCTATTTCCTTGATTTTGTTCGAAGATAGTATTGTCTTTGTTTGCAGATAAATTTACAGATGTTATATCTTGTCCATACCAAGCATAATTGATTAGACCAACACCTCCTGAACTTGAAGCGCTGATAGTTGTTGTACCATTTACACAAGGCATATTGGTTACACTAGGTGTCACCGTAAAAGATGCTGGTTGAGTAATAATAATCACCGTATTGCTAGAACATGCATTGGCGTCTGAGGCTGTTACAGTGTAAACGCCAGCAACTAAACTTGAAAACAATCCTGACGAATTCGTTGAATTTAATGGGGTAATTGAATACGTATAAGGTGCTGTTCCACCACCTGCTGTTATGTTAGCTGAACTTGTACTTCCAAAACATACAGCTTGATTAATATTTGCAGAAGTAATATTTACGGGCGTTGGATTTGTTAAGCTTAGGGATGTTGTTAAAACACATAAATTATTATCTGTTACTGTAATGGTATAATTCTGGGCACTTAAATTTGTAAAATTTCCAGTAGGGTTAGACTGCGGCCCTAATGGATTAATAGTGTAAGTTTTAGGATTAGTGCCTCCATTTGCTGAAATAGCTACCGATCCTAAGCTTCCGTTACAAGCAGGCTGGTTTATGGTAGGCGAATTAAACGTAATATTCTGTGGAGCGGTTACAACGACCACTGTTGTTTTGGTGCAAAGATTAGCATCTGTAGCAGTGACAGTATAAGATTGTGCCGCCAAATTGCTAAAGCTTCCTGTGGTATTTGATTGAGGGCCACTTGGACTAATTGTATAAGTTTTTGCGCCAGTGCCTCCTGTTGCAGTAGTACTTATAGTGCCTGTTATCATGCCAAAACATAATGGACTACCTACAATAGGTGTGCTAAATACCATGGATGCCGGATTAGAGATAGTAATAGCCGTTGTTTTTGTACATGCATTTGCATCAGTGACTGTAACTGTATAGGTCTGTGCGGTGAGCCCTGTAAAACTGCCAGTCGTATTACTTTGTGGACCTAAAGGCGTGATGGTATAAGTTTTAGTACCCGTACCTCCAGAAGCTGATAAAGAAGCACTTCCTGTGCCTCCTACACAAGAAGCCTGTGTTAGAGTGGGTGTTCCAAACACAAGTAAAGTTGGAGCTGCGGCTACTGTTCTTAATACAGTTTTAGTACATAAATTAGCATCTCTTACAGTGATGGTATAAATTCCAGCAGCATTACCATTAAAGATGGGTGAAGCAACAAAAGCGCCTGCATTTAAT
>JAGNOY010000379.1 GCA_017989935.1 Chitinophagaceae bacterium | reverse complement strand
GCCATTGGCGAATTAGATCAAACAAGCAGTATTCAAGAAACCATAGATGTAAAAAATATGATGACTAACGCCTCTTTGCTTGTTATCACTCAAGCACCTCATGCCTTCGAAAAAATTCCTGCAACTAGAATTGTATTTGAAATCACGAGTTTTATTAATGAATAGATTAGCTTGTTTTGGAATGAAGAAATTTATGAACTTGTAGCATCTTTACAAGATTCAATTTTAAAAATCACAGTTCTAATTCACTCTTATTTATAAATCACAAACTTCTCTGTCTGCGCTTGCTTTGCACTATTCATCACTCTTAATAAATAAGCGCCCATAGGCAAATAAGAAAAGTCTTTCGAATAATGCCATCCTTGATTGATTCTATCATTGGCCATCATTTTACCTTGTACGTCAAAAACTTGTATGGTATAATCGTCCACTTGTTTTAAGGTTAAATTAATTTCACCTCGAGTTGGATTCGGATAGAGTTGATCGATTTGTACCAAAGGTTCTGGATTTATTTTTTCAACCAATTGTTGCTCTACAGGTTGTAATAAAATGGGATAAAAATTCATTCTGATTTGGTCTTTGTTACAAGCATCTATGACATCCTTCATAGAGTAATGACTTAATGGTTTTTCTTGCGATGGTGCATCACCAATTAAAACAATGATTCTTTTTTTCTCTGACTGCCAAAAATGATGCTTCATCACTTCAAAAAATCCATCATAGACCGATTCAGGATCATCCGTATTTGTGATCAATTGAATATGATCTACAAAATCGATTGCCTGATCTAAATCACCTTCAAAACTTTTATAACTAAACCAATCATCACCCATATAATTCAAGTCACCATAAAACCCCACACTCAATCTTACATTTTTCTTTTCCTTTAAGTTGCGAACAATTTGCCTAAACCCTTTTCGAATATCATCTATGTCATCTTCCATACTCGCTGTCTTGTCAATCAAAAACAAGATATCAGTCCCTTCAACAGCCTGTTCATCAATTACTTTATTTACCACTTTACTAATTTCAGTAGAATGCACGACTAAATTTAATTGTCCGCCTGTTAGGTTTGCAAATTTTGTAAATTGTTTTAAAGCGGATGTATCATATTCAACAATCTCTGCTTTGGGCTCTTGAAAAGCTAATTCAAATAAGGAGTCAATCACTTCTTGCTTACTGAGTTGCTTTACTTTTTCTTGTATTGATTGAGGAATATCTTGATCGGGTTTTACATCTTCATGTTGCTCTACTATCATAGTTTGATCATTGGGTATTTCACTCTGTGTGGTAGCTGCAGGAGACTCAGTTGCTTTGTTTTCATTCTTGCAAGCATTGAATAAGCAAAGACAGGCTAAGCATAAACTTGGGAAGGTGATTTTCATATAAGTAGTTTTAAGTGTATTACAAGATCGATGAAAAAAGTGATGAATGCAAGCTTATTCATGTTATTAAGTTAATAGGTTGATTTATTGAGATAAAAAGGAATAGAAAAGCAATTTGAAAATTAGTCAAAATATAAAATGATCGTTGTTTACAAACCGTGATTCGGTATTTAAAGATTTGGGCATTACCTACCATTTGTTTTTCCACTTTTGCCATGATGCAAAAGTTGAGCAAAAAATCTAGGCGGAAGATTCTTTGGCAAGAAAAATTATCTCAACTACGCCACTTTTATCCAAACTCGCACATAAAGTTTTTTCTTAAATAACATCATTCTAATGTACTCAAACAGTGGATAAAAGTTTGGCTTCGATATCGATATTTTTCTATGCCTCGAATCTTAGGCCGTATCCTCTACTTGATAAAGTTTTCCTTTTGAAAAAATACGCACATTAGAATCTCCGATATCGCGGCAACGATTGCAGTGGAAAGCCCGCATCCCGAGAGGCTTCACGAAAGTTGAAGGCTAGCAAAATTTTCAAAGCCGATTCGGGAGAGGACTTGAAACGAAAAGCGTGTCTGCCGCCCAAAAAATAGGTACAAAACAAACTAACTAATTTCTTTTACCCCTTATACTCGCCCCAAACCTTCCTCAAGCAATGGGCTATTTCGCCTAAAGTACAATGTTGTTCCACGGCCTCTATCACTAAAGGCATTAAATTTTCAGTCGTACTTGCCGCATGACTAATTTTTTCTAAACAGGTATTCACTGCCTGTAAATCTCTATTGGCTTTAAATGCTTTCAATCGATCTACTTGTTGTTTTTCTATACTAGCATCAATTTTCATGATCGGTGTGCTTACCAAGTCCTTACTCACATACTTGTTCACCCCTACAATAATTTTTTCATTCCGCTCAACGGCTTTTTGATATTCATAACTTGCCTGCGCAATTTGCTCTTGTACAAATCCTTGTTCAATGGCACTCACCGCACCGCCCATGCCATCAATTTTAGCGATTAATTCAAAGGCAGATTCTTCCATCTCTTTGGTCATGCTTTCGATAAAATAAGATCCAGCCCAAGGATCTACTGTATCACAAATGCCACTTTCTTCAGCTACAATTTGTTGGGTACGCAAGGCTATCATGGCGGCTTGTTCCGTAGGTAAACTCAAAGCTTCATCATAGCCATTGGTATGTAAACTTTGAGTACCGCCCATAGTAGCTGCCAAGGTTTGTATAGCCACACGCACAATATTATTCATGGGCTGTTGAGCTGTCAAGGTGCTTCCGCCTGTTTGGGTATGAAACCTCAATTTCTGTGCGTCAATATTGGTGGCACCTAATTCTTTTGTAATTTTTGCCCACATGCTTCTCGCTGCTCTAAATTTAGCGACTTCTTCA
>JAGNOY010000378.1 GCA_017989935.1 Chitinophagaceae bacterium | reverse complement strand
CAAAAATGATAGAAGAAATAACAACAGCTTTTGTCTGTCCGATTTTTCTTATGAGTATATAAAGTAATACACCCCTGCAAAGTAATTCTTCGGTCAATACTGTCCTAAACTGATACCAAGTTTCAAGTAGAATTGATCCTGTGGTCAATGATTGTGAAAGTATGTATTGCTCTTTTGCAAAATACATTCTCAAAAGAAAAGCTGTCGTGGAAAGTATGGCGGAAACCAAAAAAAGTATGGCGAAATATTTCAGTCTAACTTTTGTAGGTTCTAGCCCTAAAACTGATAAATTTCCTTTTTCAAAAAGCCAAATCAATAACCAAGAAATCGCAATGAGTCCAATTAATTGTAACATATCTATACTTTAAAATTTATTTTTCGTCCACATCTGAATGAATTTAAAACGAAAATGACTTGTACAAAAGCTTCCTTAATTTATTTTATCTTATTACTCCTTCACAAAGCGTTTCACATACTTTGAATCTTGTACATAAATTTTCACAAAGTAAACACCATTAGGGATATCACCAATCTTGATAGTTGTTTCAAATGGATCTTCGCTTATAGTTGTCTTTTCAGATTTTAATACCTCCCCATCCGAGTCAATGATATCTAATTTAACTTCACTTGGTATAACTTCATCAGTGCTTACTTTTAATAGATCTTTAGCAGGATTTAGACTAAGTACAAACACAATATTATTGAATTCGAGTTCAGGCTCAGATTCAGGCTCATCACAACATACAATTTCAGTTACCTTTCTGGATGACGCGGCCCCAAGGGGAAAAGTATACACTGTGTCAACACCCAATCTTTTCACCGTCAAGGTGATTGTATCCCCAGGTTGTAGTTTAGCTACTTCTCCTATAAAATAATCCATACTTTTAATCACTTTCCCATTAAAGTGGGTCAATGTATCGTGAAGCAATATGCCATTTTTATAAGAAGCACCCCGTTTAACGACTTCTACAACTCTTACAGATTGCGAGTCAGGCAAGCTCAATGTTCTAAGACCTATAAGGGGGCCACTTAATACAATTCTTGTTTTCTTGCAAGGGTTTTTACAACCCTCTAATTCTTGAGCATGCAAAGTAAGTTGCCCTAAAATCATCAAGGCCGATAAAAGAAGTATTGATTTCATGTGGTGTTCGAGAACTATTAACTTGTAAATGTAATTGAAAAACCGAATATCAATCTTATGACGAAATATTGATTCGTGAACCCAAAACTAATGCTTAAAAAAATTAGGCATTCCCCTTTTAATATTGGCGCTCTTCATGAACTATATATATAATCTCAATCATCAATAAAGGCATGAGGGCGGCACACACGCTATTCGTTTCAAGTCCTCTTCCGAATCGGCTGTCATGAATCTAGTCGCATACATATTTCAAGTAGCCTCTCGGAATCCGGGCTTTTCACTACTATCGTTGCCGCAATACACGTCCAACAAAAGTGTTTCTGTTCGGCCTTGTTGTTGAAGAATACCATCGATACTCACGCTATATTGCCAGCAACTTTTAATTCTCCGAAGAGTCTCTGCCTCAGGACTCTGCTGTTCCCGAAATATCAAAACCATTTAGCAGTGAATCAAATTTAATATCTTTCATTCTCATAACTTGCCGAATAAATTAAGTACTGATTTCTTTATCTGATTCTTCACAGAAACCTGAAGCAGAGACTGCGAGGATTGAAAATGATTCTCCGCCATGTTACCCACTTCTTTTTCAATTTTGCCTAGATGCAAAAGTTGATCAAAGAATCAAGGCTGCACTTTATAATCACTTCAGAGAAAAATAATGTATATATTATTTGTATAAATTATATTTAATTGATTTGCAATTTATTGTATAAATGATTTTATTTAATTAGGTTTGTTCTCTCAAAAATATATTTATTTAATTATTAAAAAAATTACTAAGATTATGGATTATGTCAGTAATATTCAAATTGGAGCTATGGCTTATTTTGCAGGAAATTATGTACCGCTAAATTGGATGTTGTGCGATGGTAAAAGTATTAATGTAAATGACTATCAGGGAGTTTATGGTGTCTTTAATGGAAAGTACGGTGAAGCTATGCCTAGGTTTAATGTACCTACTATAGCACCTTTAATTTCTAATGGAGAGAATTTACCTGCCATTTTTATTACTTCAGGCGTTTTTCCTGAAAATATTCCAGATGATTTATGTTTTATTTCACCTGAACCATCCGATGATCCCAACTATATTGGTTTGGTTGTACCTTTTGATGGAAGTACCCCACCAGAAAATTGGATTTGGTGCGATGGAAGTGTTCAACAGGTGCAAGTTTTAATGGCATTGTTTGCCATTGTAGGCACTCGTTTTGGCGGTAATGGTAGTTCAAATTTTGCGTTGCCAAATATTCCAGGTCATATTATTTGTGTTGCTGGCGATTATCCGGCTAGAATGTAATATAATACCTGATAATTCAGATACGCCTTTTATTTTCGGAATTTTATTCTCTAGGGAATTTTAGTTTTTATTTTCAATAATTCTTCGCCGCAGTGTTCCTTGGGACACTGCGGTTTTTATTAAACATACTAGGATATGGTGCAAGCTTCTCGCTGCCTATTTTTCAAACTCAATATGCTAATCAAACAAACAGAGGCACTGCTAGCCTTCCATTGGAAGATAAAATTTATTACATAGAATCAGTATAAAAATCATTTGTAACTTTCGGTACCAACACCGATGATAGGGTTCCCGACTCAATACTTTCGGTGCGAAGAAAGTCAATCGGGAGCATCCTTATCCAAGCCTTGGTCAAG
>JAGNOY010000377.1 GCA_017989935.1 Chitinophagaceae bacterium | reverse complement strand
GCTTGTATTGAAATTTCTGCTCTACAAAACACCCACCTCGATCAACTACTTGCCTTGATTGTAGAAAAGCTTCCGTCAATGCCCGCGTATTACGATGATGATACGCTAACTGACAGACCCATGCGATTTTTTGTGGCAGAAATGATTCGTGAACAATTATTTTTCGAACTAGATGAAGAGCTGCCTTATCATGCCGCTGTAGTAGTGCGACAATACGAAGAAAAAAATACCCTCACTAAAATTGTAGCCGATATTGTAGTGAGTCGTGAAACACAAAAGATGATTATTATTGGCCAAGGAGGAAGCAAAATAAAAACCATTGGTAGCCAGGCGCGACAACAAATAGAAAAATTTATTGACAGAAAAATCTTTTTAGAATTACATGTGAAGGTTCGAAAAGATTGGCGAAATAATGATTTGTTTTTGAAGGAGTACGGGTATTAAATTTTAAGTAATATGTTTGTAAATTCAACCTATTTCACACGCGGTTTATTTGTTGTTTGTTCAACATTCATTGGTATAGCGTTACTGGGTTTTGCGTCTAAGTTTACCTATCATGCCCCTTGCTCATTTAGTATCTCCTTACCTAGTAGTTGGCGCATACAAGCTATGGAAGAAGAACACAGCATAGAATATTGCGATTATTTCGGCATGCTTTCTAACGGCGATACAGTGCTTCGAATTCATTCAACCACCAAAGGGCGATTTCCTTTTTCGACCGTGCAACAAGCTTATCAACATGCCCTAAAAAATAATAAGTTGCGTGTAAGCTATCGCACTCAAAAAAATAATTGGTTCGTTGTAAGCGGTCAAGATCCCGATACCCAGCATGTGGTTTATTGGAAAACTATTGTCGGCCCTGCTTATGTGAGTGAGTTGATCATAGATTATCCTCAAATACACAAACAAAAAATTGAGTCAGTGTTGCCAACAATAGCTGATTCATTTAAAAGCAATTAATCATTGTTCTTTATCATTTTTTATGTAGACGTAGAAGTTGATTAAAGTACCACCATTCAATTTTATTTGATTTAGGGCGTGGCCTAAGGCCCGCGCTCTTCGTTGCAATCTAGCGCCGAGGCGGACGCTAGGATTTCCTCTACGATCGCTCACGCAGTAACGTCCTCTAAAATTAGCAGCTATTCAATCGAAATGAATTGTGCTTGGTTTAAGATTTTGAATAAGCACTTCATCTGTGATCAAGCGACCTTAAAAAGTTGTCATCAGTATCAGGTTTTAAATTTAATCTTACTTCGCACATTGTTTCCCTATTTTTACAAAAAATCAAGAAAGATGGAATACAGAAGAATGGGAAAATCAGGCCTTCAACTAAGTGCCTTGTCCTTTGGTAGTTGGGTTACTTTTCACAAACAAATCAATGATAAAAAAGCAGATGAGTTGATGGGTTATGCCTATGACCAAGGTGTCAATTTTTTCGACAATGCGGAAGTTTACGCCTTAGGCGAAAGTGAAAACATGATGGGGCGTGTAATTCAAAAAAAGAAATGGGACCGTACGAGTTATTGTTTAAGTAGTAAAGTTTGCTTTGGTTGGCGTGGTGAACAAAACAAACCTAATCAAAAAGGCTTAAGCAGAAAACATGTGATAGAAGCTTGTCATGAAGCACTTACCAGATTGCGCACCGATTACCTTGATTTATATTATTGTCATAGGCCAGACAAACAAACACCGATTGAAGAAACTGTATTAGCCATGAATACTTTAATACAGCAAGGAAAGATTTTATATTGGGGCACGAGCGAATGGAGTGGTGTAGAAATTATGGAAGCTTACCGTGTGGCCGCAGACTATAAAATTATAGGCCCTAGTGTAGAACAACCCCAATACAATTTATTCGAACGCGAAAAAATGGAAAAAGAATATTTGCAACTCTTTTCCAATCAAGGCATGGGCACTACGATTTGGAGCCCAATGGCTGCGGGCTTTTTAAGTGGCAAATACAATGAGGGTGTTCCAAAAGGCAGTCGTTTGGGTATGAAAGGTTTTGAATGGCTAACAGAAAAATGGATACAAAAAGACAAGATCGATAAAGCAAAAAAATTAAGCAAGCTTGCTGTTGAATTAAGCATGAGTTTGCCACAACTAAGCATTGCCTGGACTTTATTAAATCCGCATGTGAGTTCAACCATTTTAGGCGCTACACAAAAAAGTCAGTTGGTCGAAAATTTTAAAGCCTTAGATCTTGTATCAAGTTTAACACCTGAAGTGATTCATCGTATCGAGAAAATCATGCAAAACAAACCTATACAGCCTCCGTTTTAATGTAGGATATCATGCAATACTTGTAGGCTTTTTAATTCGCCCATATGTGGAATATGAAGCTTCAAATAACGTATGCATATCATCAGTAATTCTTGTCTATTTTTTGCCGATAAGTGTTCTCCAGGCTCTCCATGAATAACCAAATTGGATATCCATTGAGCTTCATGACCTTGTACAAAATACAAGCTTTGTAATTCTTGTTGAGTACAAAATCTACCATTCACTAAATCTAAGATGGGCGTTTGCGTCGTGTATTCATTTTGAATACCAAAGCCTAAATGATTTGCTAATTGCATAGTAAATATCAAAGGCATATTAACGAGTTCGGACGATGTAAAAGAATCTATTTGCAACAAACTTTGTTCAAAAAATTCAAATAGTTCGATATTTGTTTCTGGCTCAGTCATTGTTTTAGCAATCAATTCGACTATATATACTGTCAGGGTATTTTTTACCATATCCTGATGCAAAGTCTTATATAAAAAATGGATATGCGCTTCTTTAATACG